>PCTC01000057.1 GCA_002786595.1 Candidatus Roizmanbacteria bacterium CG22_combo_CG10-13_8_21_14_all_34_12
TGTATCTACATGAATTATTGGCGCTATTAAAGATAAATATTTATTTGAATGATCTTTAAATTCCTCATCAGAATTTAAGTGTCTTATGACAGAACTTGTTTCATTATTAAGTTGTTGCGCCTTATTACGAATTAATGTTACTTCAACTAACCAATATATCATGTCTGAATATACATCGATGTCACCATAATTACCTGGAGCGTGAGAATAAGGCTTTCCAACATGATCGACCTTATAGTTTGGTCTGATAAAAAATTTATTCTTATATTTTAATGCTATTAAAATGGCTATGTAAAACTCTAACTTGAGAGGTGATGGAATTTCACTATTCTTTTGTAATCTTTTAAGATACAAGAAAAATATCAAGTATTGTGTTTGTCTTTGTGTCATAATGTAATTCAAACATCTCTTTTATATTGTTTATCGTTCGGTAAGTTATAAAAACTCTATCATGTTCGTTTATTTTGTATTCAACTGATCTAAGCTCTTCAAATTTTAGCGAGCCAGAGATACACCAAAGACCAACATTTGCTTTTTGTTGGAAACTATTATTAACTTTCTGAAAAGCTTTCAGATTGTTTAATTTAGAATTTATTATTGAAATATGTTGCGCCATAAAGATTAAGGCTAACGCCCTTGATAATTTTTACCTTTTTCAGTCAAAGAATAAAAACCATTCTTGTCTTTTGAACGAATAAATAAATGCATATTTATTGAACTATTACTATCCTCTTCGTGGTGATTTAATTCACCTCGAATAGAATTTCGAAATGTATCCATTTTATATTTAAGATTTTTTTCTATCACCAATCTTTCGACTTCTTCATAAATTATTTGCAACTGAATAAATTTAATACCTTTTAACTGTTCTTTTTTAATCACATCAATGATTAAACTTTTTATTGACGGCACTGTACCAGGTAAAAATTCTTCTCGTCTTCTGATTTGGTTTACTGCTTCTTGAACGCCTTTATCTTTTGTTGCCTTTTCTTCATTCTGTAAAAACGCCTTATAAACGTCCGAGTATCCTATTAGGTATTCTTCATCGGGAGAAAATACGGAATCAGTAAATTTTACAGAGTTATAAATCGCTTCGAGCTGTGAAAAATAAAGAGGTTTGGTTTCTTTAAAAATTACATTTGCTTCAAAATTTGTCATCAATCCTCCTCCTGTTAGATTTGTACTACCGATGATACCAGTAGTTTCCTTTTTGCCTTGAAATAAATAAATCTTCGGATGAAAAACAATATTATTTTTATTGACATTTTTGTCACCGTAGCAATAAAATTTTAAGTTAGATGTTATCTTCTGAAGTTGAATCAAATAATGCATTGACTGTGGATCGGTTGTTTTAAAATCAAGCCCAGCAATAATCTCTACACTTCCATTGTTTTTTAAGCATTGATCCAATGATTTTTCTATTACTCTTATGCCCGAATATTTTAAAAAGGCGATGGCAATTCTTGCAGATTGAGCATTTTGCAATTCTTGGTTGATAATATTGCCAATTGGGTAATTTAGATTTGATAAAATTTGAATTGACATAATTATTTGTTACTTCTGTTAGGTAAAAAAGGATTTTGTTTACCCTTTAAAATTTTTGTATTCTTGGCGGTTATCACACTTTCGCCTGTTTGTCTCTCTATTTCAAGCCTTGCCTTTTTTGCAGCAAATCCTCCTGCTCTGGCTACTTGCTTGTTATTTTCTAATCCTTTTGGCTTTTTCTTTTTAGATATTTCTGTAGTTGAAACTTCAGCAAGCATATTTAATACCAATTCAAGATTGGTCATATTATCTCTCAAATTTTCTTTTTTTAGTCTTTTAAACTTTTTATAATCTCTCACGCTTCTATCCGCCCATGCTTTCGTAATTTCATTTGTTAGTATTGCGTATTCTAACCCTTCTTTCATTTCCCGCTCTTGCCACTCATCGGTTAATTCTTTACGTACTTCAATACTTTTTAATCGTTGATTTATCCATTCTCTTGAATAACCTTTCTGCAAATATATTTTCATTGCTCTATCAAAAGCAAGTTCTGGATCTTCGGTTTCTTCTATCCGTTCATATCCGACTTTTGCTAGCCATAATTTAAATGGTTCAGCTTTTGAAGAAGGTATTGATTGGATAAGTCTCAAAAGTGTTTCAGTATCAGCCACATCTGTAAGGTATTTTTTCCCGTCAAGAGATTCTAATTTCAGTTGTCCCACTTTTTGGGACAACTCACTTCCTTCCTGTTTTAACTTTGTTTTTAAAGCACTCCAGTATTTTCTTGGTCTTGGACTTTCAGTTAATATTTCAACAATATCAATAATTGAAAAATACCAAAGCTCTTTTTCTTCATCCCAAATACGACGAATCTGCTTTTGATTGAATAAAATTATCGAATTTGATTTCTTCACAAATTAATTATAGTAGTTAAAAACTAAATCTTCAAATACATGTATTGCATTACTAAGACAATATGAGCTTTTAATGTGAGAGCGATCCACTTTTTACATTGACAGGGTCTATTGATCTCATAAAAAATCCGTCTTCAATATAACTTTTTTTAAAATATGCATCATAATGGCCAACAGTGTTAGCTATTTTATCAATTGAATATAACAATGATGCAATTAGAATATAATATTCTTTTCTTGTTAAATTTTTTTTATTTTCCTCTATATTTTCCCGAATAAATCCAATTATTTTAGATGAATTTAAACTAAAATATTTACCACCAAAATGTTGGGAAAAATAATTACCTTCTAGATTTTCAGTATTAATGTTATTGTAATTCTTAATCACATTATCAATTTTATCTTTATCCCAATCTTCATTGCTGAAAAACGCTTGATAAATTGCATAGTTTGAATATAAAAAATCATTTAATATAATTTTTTCATAATGCCTTGCGGCTACGGCAGATACAACTCCTGTACCTGCAAAAATGTCAGCAAAAGAATTTCCTTTTTCACACTCTCTATTGATTATAGAAAAAATCCATTGTATCAACTTGTATTTACTACCAATATATCTACGATTTTGTAACTGAAAATAATTTTTTTTTATTTGTGGTATATAAAAATAAGTTTCTTGAATTCTTTC
Source organism: Candidatus Roizmanbacteria bacterium CG22_combo_CG10-13_8_21_14_all_34_12 (assembly GCA_002786595.1). Lineage (GTDB taxonomy): Bacteria > Patescibacteriota > Microgenomatia > UBA1406 > GWC2-37-13 > GWC2-37-13. The sequence continues at coordinate 3,088 of PCTC01000057.1, forward strand.
CGCATTTACTTCATATGAAGTTTTTTCAATTTCTAACAAAGTAAATAGTGTTTCTTGTATTCCATCCGCTACATAGTCTAAATTTTTATCTGATTTTTTTAGTTTTTTATAAAAACTATAATTTTCACTGTTTGTTGTAATAATAAAATCTAAAACAGCTATTCCCATTATTTCACCTGCTTGCGATTTTTTCATAACAACTTCAATATCTTTTTTACTTGGCGATGAATCTCCAGAAGGGTGATTGTGAACCAAAATAATACTTGCGGAATTTAATTCAACAGCTGGATAAAATATTTCTCTAGGATGAATTAATGCTTTATCAAGTAATCCTACGCTGATAATTTCTTTTCTTATCAAAATATTCCTTGCATCAAGATATAAACAAACAAGGTATTCTTTTCTTTTGTCTCGTAAATCATAAGTGAGCGTCAAAACGTCTTTTAAATTTCTGATGACAATATTAGCAGTATTTTTTTCATCATAAAATCTTTTTACTAAGGAAATTGCTGCTGTAATCTGTAATGCTTTTGCCTGGCCTATCCCAGATATTTCTAATAAATCGCCAATCTTTATATTTAAAAAATTTTTACTAAATTTACTTATGATTTGTTGCGCAAGTTTTTGAACATTTTTTCCTTTGATTCCGCTCCCTAATAAAATAGCCAAAAGATCACTTTTTGAAAGTGCGCTTGGTCCTTTTTTAAGAAATTTTTCTCTAGGCCGATCTATTTTTGGAATATCTTTTATTTTTGGCATCTTGTTATTGATTCTATCATTTTTCCTTTTATTTTATTAATATATTCTGAAGAAAAATTAAATGGAGAGTTTTTTTATTTTTCCACTCATCTTTTCAAAGCTCAGCTTCATGAAAAACATTGTAGCAAATTTTTCAATTCTTTGTAGATTATAAACAACAATTTGAGGCCGGAACATAGAATAATTCATTATTAAAACTATTATTTATTTTGCGAGTTTAGCGAGTTAAAATAGCCATCCGACGCATAACCGCGGCGGTTGTACTTTTTTTATTTTTTGTATTAAAATATCACTAATATGGCATTTGAAGGTTCAAGACCACCTAATCCAAACAAATTACTTGACGCCATTCAGGTGATGTTGGTGCCGATTTCTTTTGGGGTTTCAATTATTATTGGACAAACTCAAGTTCCAGGATTGGTTCTTACAGCTTCATATACTTTTGCAGGTGGAAACCTGGCCGTCTTGGTATTTAGAAAAGTCGCTGGACTTCTTCCTCCTCCGAAATAATAGCCACGCGATTCTGACCTCGAAGGTCAGAACTGGCCTATTCCAGCCGACCGAAATTCAACCTCCGAGGTTATGACACGGTTGGAGTATATATCATCAAATAAATCCTTTTGTAATAATCTAAAAACATGACTTTGTAGGTTATAAGCGGTTGACTAAGATATGCATTATTTATTATTTTTTATTTAACGAGTTATTTATTTAGCGAGTTAAATGAAAAAAGAAATTATTTACGCCTTTATTGATAGTCAAAACCTGAATTTAGGAGTACAATCTCAAGGTTGGAAACTTGACTGGCGGAAATTTCGGCAATATTTACGTAATAAATATTCAGTAATTAAAGCTTATCTTTTTATCGGCCATGTGGCAGGAAATGAATCTTTATATGCGTTTTTACAAGAATGTGGCTACATATTAATTTTCAAACCGACTTTGGAACACGTATAAAAGATAAAATAAAAATTAAAGGAAATGTTGATGCTGAGTTGGTTCTTCATACAATGATTCAATATAAAAATTATGATATGGCACTTATCGTTTCCGGTGATGGAGACTTTTATTGTTTAGTGGAATATTTAGCCAAAAATAAGAAGTTGCTTAAAGTTCTTGCACCAACAAAACACTATTCAGGATTATTACGGGAGTTTAATCGGGACAACTATATAATCCGTATTGACCTTTTACGAAATTCTCTGGAACAAAAAAAGACTGGCATTCGCGTTCGGTCGAAACCTTAGGCTAGTCCAGTCATCGTGATACTGATATCATACCTATTAAATTTTAAAATTGTCAAACGAATTTTTTGGCCATAAAAAAGGAGGGAGACACTAAATTAAAATCTTCCCTCAGTTTTATAAACTCAATATATCAAAGTTTAAAACTCATGTCAAGACAAAAAACGCCCTGTCTCTATCCAAACGTTAGTTTGGAACGCGCACCGTCCGGTGACAATTCGAAGGTCAGGGTCTTTGTAATGATTATTATACACCAGTAAATATTAATATTGTTGTTATCATTGTTCCTTCAATACGTTTTCCTACTTGACAAGAATTTTTTTTGTCGGCCATGCTATTCTGACTTCGTAGATTGAGACGAGGTTGGGATATCTATCGTCAAAATAATCCTTTTGTAATAATCTAAAAACATACTTTTGTAGGTTATATGCGGTTGACAGCAATTGATAAACAGTTAAACATTAAACTGTTAGAACTTAAAAAAACTATCAAACATTAAACACTAAACAATAGTATGGAATATCCATTAGAAGAAAGAGTTTAAAAATTTTCTGAAAATATTATTGATTTGATAAAGAAAGTTAGAATTAATATCACTAATAAAAATATCGTTGGTCAATTAATTAGATCAGCAACAAGTATTGGAGCTAATTACTTTGAAGCAAACGGTTCATCAAGTAAAAGAGATTTTATAAATAAAATTGCCATTTCTAAAAAAAAACCATAGAAACACAATATTGGCTTAGAATGTTAAACAAAACTGATGATTATTTAAAAGAACAAATCATTAAGCTTTGGGATGAGGCAAAGCAAATAGGAATGATTCTTTCAAAAATAATTTCCAACGTCAGAAAAACAGTTTAATCGTTTAGGTTTTAAAAGTTTTTTTAACTGTTTAAGTTTTAACGGTTTAACTGTTTAGCAACTATTTGCTATACTGTTTTTATATGAGAAATTTTATTCTCGTTTTGACCTGTCTGTTTATCATTCTGTACGTTTATTTAGGAATTGGCAAATTTAGGGCTTTGATGAATAAAAGCGATCAATTAAAAAAAACCGCCAACGAAATCCCATCTTCAGCATCTGACGCTTTAAACAGGTAAATCTTTATTCGAAAAAGCTTTGTTCATCTGCAATGAATCTTGAAGGTGTTGAATAACCTTGGGAACCGAAGATGAATCTTTTTCTTGTATTGGTAATGTAAAGAGCTTTTTTGGCCCGGGTAATCCCTACGTAAAATAGACGGCGTTCTTCTTCAAGCTGAAACTGATCATCAATTGATCTTGAGTGAGGTAATAAACCTTCTTCGACGCCGACGATGAAAACATGGTCAAATTCAAGTCCCTTGGCCTGATGAAGGGTCATGAGAACTAATCTCCTATTGTCCTTTGTCTCTTTTTCATGTTGCGAATATTCCGACTCAACCAGGGCTACTTGCTCCAAGAAATCCATTAGCTCTGGAAAGCTAACAGCCACCGATTTTAATTCTTTAATATTTTCTAACCTACTAAAATCATCAGGGTCTTCTGAGTCAAACATTTTCAAATAACCGACGCTCTCAAAAATTTTTTCCATCAGTTCATCCGTCTGAAACGCTTCCAATTTATCTTTTATTTCGTCGTAAAGTATTTTAAATTTTGCAAACCGGGTCTTACCAAGTTTTTTGATCCTTTCCAAAGAAACTGATTCATTTGGATTGATCAATAACTTCAAGTAGGCCAAAATATCTTTGATCTCTTTTCTCTCATAAAACCTCGTTCCCCCAACTAGGACGTATGGCATCCCATATCGAAGAAGCACCTCTTCAAGCACCCTTGACTGAGCATTGGTCCGATACAATATGGCAAAATTTGGTGGTTCAATAGTATTGTTGATGCTGATTAACCTGACAATTTCTTCGGCAACATAGATTGCCTCTTCTTGCTCATTGCCGGCTTGATAAAAGACGACGTCCTCCCCTGGTTTGTTATCGGTGAAAAGGTGAAGGATCGGATGAGTATTATTTTTTGAAATAATATTAAAGGCAAAATCAAGGATCTTTTGGGTGGACCGGTAATTCTCTTCAAGATAAAAAGTTTTAGATCCATTAAAATCTTTTTCAAACTTTTTAAGGTTGGTGATATCGGCTCCCCGCCACGAATAGATACTCTGAGAAAAATCACCGACGACGGTAACATTTTTTGATCTTTCTGCCAACAACTTGGTTAATAGATACTGAACAAAATTAGTATCCTGAAATTCATCGACCAAAAAATACTGAAATTTATTTTGAAAATAACCCAGCACTTGTTTATGTTTTTGAAAAAGCTGGACGGTTTTGATAAGCAAATCGTCAAAATCAACCCCATGATTTGTATCCATTTTTTTTTGATAGTGAAAGTAAACATCGGCGACCAGTGCCGACTGATGAAATTTAAAATTTTCTAAAAAAGTTTCCGGTGTAATCATCTGGTTTTTGGCTAAAGAAATATAGTAGGAAAAATAGCCCGGTGTCTTTTTTTCTAATTTTCTCTCCAAGATTATTTGTTTAATTAGAGTTTTTTGGTCACCATCATCATAGATGATAAAATTTTTGTCCAATCCGGCCGGTTCCCAAAATTGGCGGAGAATCCTGACACAAAAAGAATGATAAGTACCGACAAAACCTAATTTGATAATTCCCCCAAGCTTATGACCAATCCTCTCTTTCATCTCGGCCGCTGCTTTATTGGTAAAGGTCAACATTACGATTGACGAAGGGCTAATATTCTTTTCTTTAATTAAATAAATAACTTTGGTCACTAACACTCTTGTTTTACCTGATCCGGCGCCAGCCAAAATGATCGTCGGCCCACTATAATTAACCACCGACTCTTTTTGTTTTTTATTTAGATGTTTAAGAATATTTAAGTCCATGAAGTATAATTATAAAGAAAAATATTAAATATTAAGTGTTAAAGGTTAAATAAATATTAAAAAGTAAAATTTAAAATAATAAATACGTGTTGTTAGTTTAACAGTTTAATATTTAACAGTTTATTTAATATTTAAGATTTAATATTTAACATTTTCTCTATCATGTCTCTAAAATTAAAACTAATTATTATTTCTTCCCTTATCTTAATAGTCTTCCTAATTATAATCCGACCTTATTATCTATTTGTCACCAAAACCCTTCACGTCTCCCCTATTAAAACTTTACTTTCTCTAGATGGTTTAAAAACTTATAACAATCACGTTAATATTCTTTTTCTTGGTATCGCCGGAGAAGACCGCGATGGTCCAAATCTTTCCGACTCAATCGTCGTTGTCAGTTATGACTTGAAAATCAATCATCTGACAACCATTTCTATCCCCCGAGATGTTTGGAGTGAAGCTTTACAGGACAAAATAAATTCTGCTTATGCTTATGGTGAAGCCAAGAAAAAAGGAGCCGGATTTATTTTAGCAAAAGCTGAAGTCGAAACCATTACCGGACAACCGATTCACTATGGAGCTGCCATTAATTTTGACCAGTTTGAAAAGTTGATTGATTTTATCGGTGGAGTTGAAGTGAGTGTTGAAAATTCTTTTATTGATAAAGAATTTCCGATTGCCGGAAAAGAAAATGATCTTTGTGACAATGATCCACACTATAAATGCCGTTATAAAACTGTTTCGTTTACCAAAGGGGTCTCCTTAATGGATGGACAAACCGCTTTGAACTTTGTTCGCTCCCGTCACGCTGAAGGCTCTGAAGGCACTGATTTTGCCCGGGAAAAAAGACAACAGAAAGTTATGGAGGCCATCAAAAATAAATTAATTGCCTTTGTTAATAAACCCGATGTCGTCCAATATAAAAAACTATATGAGCTGGCAGACAAACTGGTTAAAAGAGATATTGATAATCAACAACTAGCAATTATTTTTAAAAATATCATTCTTAAGAAAAATTTTAAACAAGAAAAAATAGTTTTTTCGGAAGACTTTTTTGTTAATCCCACGAACAATCTTGACAGATATAACGGACTCTGGGTATTAACCCCAATTAATGATGACGCTAGAACTATTCACAAATATATTGATTGTCGTTTAAATCAGAAAACCAACTGTGAACAATTAAAACAAAAATGAGAAGAAGATCGTTGAGATCGCGACACCAATAATAAGCAGTCCTTTTTCCCAACTACCTGTTTCAGGAAGAACTTGCGGTTTATTTACTACTTCTGTTGGACTTAATGCATGTGTCAAAGTAGTCTCTTTTGCCAAAATAATTTCCGTTGTAGGAGTTATATCTGTTGGCTTTATATTTGTAGGTTTTACGTCAGTAGGGACCATATTCGTGGGCTTTATATTTGTGGGAATAATGTTCGTCGGTACCGGTATTAAAGTATTTTTTGGCACTGAAATGGTGGGGCTAACCATTGAGCTATTTTTTTTGACCAAAGATACAACAACAATAACAATAATTATTGTTAATAACGAAATAATCAAAAAAATCAGCTTTGAATAATTAACTGCTTTAAGCTCTTTTTTGGTTAAAGTACTTGGAAGACTGGTAAAATTGGTAACTGTATTAAAATTATTTCTTTCTTTAAAATCAGGGATTGTTGGTGTTTTTTCTTTAGACTTTTCTTTTTTTAAAATGTAAATTTGATAGCCAACAACCAAAACTGTAATAAAAAAAGCCAACAGACTTACCTTATTAATATAGGACAGTAGACTAAAAACATCCATAGAATCATTTTAACGAAAAAATAACCTAGAAAGCAAGAAGAATTCCCCCGCCAATAATAATTAATGACAAACTGCCAAAAACCGTCCCAAAAAAATTACTTCCACTGATCGGTGGTGTTGTTGTGATATCAGAGGGAACTGTCGGAATAGGTGAGTTATAAGCAAATATTATAGTCGGTTCACCCGAAGCAGTTCCTAAAACTCTGCCTTCATTACCTTGTTGAGCAATAATCGTAAATTTTCTTGTTACCGTTATTTCTTTTCCGGTCCTATCTTTTGTTTTTATCATAATTGTATGTGTACCTAGCTCTAAATTCTCTGGGACAAGATAACTCCAATTGCCTTTGCTATCACTGGTTGTTATGGCTGAGTAGACTTTTTTGGAATTAATGGTAATTTCTATTTTAGTTAAAGGCATGGCCACTCCTTTGATTAAAGGAATATTTCCTGGAATTAAAGAGCTTTCTTTTGGATATAGAATATCAGTTTGATTATTATTGGTAATATCCAAATTTGTAGACGCTGATAAAACATTATCTTCTTCAGTAAAAGAAACATTTTTATCTTTGATAAAAACTGTTGTTTGAGGCAGGGGGGAAATTTTAGACCTTACCGTTGTGATAGTCATCCCTTCGCCTTCAATAGTTACAACTTCAATTATTATTTTATCTTTATCAGATATGGTTAAAATATTTTGACTATCTTTACTATATATTTGATTTAAAGGAATAAGCCAACTTCCGTCGCCAGTTGATTTTATTTGAGTTAAAAGTGCATAGCCTCCTTTAACACTTAAAATAATATAAGAATCCGTTAAAGGATCAACTGAATTTGATCGTAAGACCTTACCAAAAGCCGGGCTAATATTTTGTAACCCATTGAGACTACTTTGAGGCGTAATAAAACTAAATGACTTTCCATCCGGCTGAGCAATGATTTGGTTATTATCGGTTATTATCTTAAAAAAATATTTTTTGCCGGGTATTAATTCTTTTAATATCGCCAAATGAACAATATATTTGCTTTTTTTTTCGCCTATATTATTTAAATCTTTTTCATCGAGAACTATTTTATTTTCGTTATTTTCTGTTTCTCCATAAATGATCCAACCCGATTCTTTTTGGTCTGTTTGCCAAAAAATACTGGTTTGAGTCGGAGATAAATTTACGATTTCAACTCTTTTTGCTATCTTTAAAGATGCCTTAGAAGATCCGGCTGAACCTAAAAAAAATCTCGCAAAAATAACCGTAGTAAAAATTACAAATAAAAAACCAATCACTGTTGGTAATTTATTTTCTTTGTTTAAATACAAGTCAGAATAAATCATGGTTATTCGGTTTTATTTTTTAATGTTTCCAAAAGATCTTTACTGATTTTATATTGATATACCTCAGGAAAAGTAATCCTTGATTTTATTTTGTCTTCAGTTGATGCGTGATAAATATCGGCAATTAGCCAACAGATGACCGTCAAAAAAACTCCTATTGATAATAGCAATACTTCTTTCCTATTCATAAATAGTAACCGTCAATTGTTAAGTTAACTTTTAAATCTCCTGAATCGGTTGATTCCTTTTCCCGACTAATTAACAATTCATCAATTATTTTCAATCTTCTTTGAGCAAATACGTCTGCTATGAACAGTTTCAAATTTTCAAAACTGGCCGTTGCTTCCATTTGTAATTTAACATTCTGTTTTTCTTTGTTGGTTTTAGTAAAATTTATGTTGACTATGTTGGCTTTATTAATTGTAAGAGAATTTTTATCAGCTATTTTTTTTATATCTTCAACGATTTTATTTACTTCAGGTTTTTCAGAAATTGACTGGTTAAGTAATTGTAAATTATCTCTATTTTCTTCTATTTGTGTTTGGATTAAGGTAATATTACTTATCTTCTCTTCATAAACTTGATCAAGTTTTGTTAAATCTGCTTCTTCTTTTTTTAACGAATAAGCCGTCGTCAATGATGGTCTTATTGCAAAAATTATAAAGACAGAAAAAATAATCAGAAAAAAAATAATATAAGTATATTCTCCACCTTTTTTTTCAAAAATTGATTTTAATATAAACTTTAAGTCCATAATTTTTTTATGTATTAATAAATTTATCTAAAATTAAAACAAAATTATATCCCGTTTCAATTTTTTTTATATTTTGAAGGCTGATTATTTTAAATTTATTTTCTTTCTTTAACAAAATATAAAATGCCTGTAAATGCTGTATATCCCCTGCATTACCAGTAACTTTTATTGATCCATCTTTTACTTCCATGTTGGTTAAAATGATTGTTTCCGGAAATGAAGTAAGAAAATAGTCAACCATTTTACTAAAACTTTTTTGCTTAAGAAGAGTTTCACCAATAATTAAAGTTTTTTTATCAATCTTGGCGGCTTCATTAAGAAGTGGTAAAACAATTTTGACAATTTCTTTTTTTTGCTCAACTCCTTCTTTTAAATCTATAATTCTTTGATCAATTTGAAACCTATAAAAAAAGACTCCAATTACAACCAATTGGGTTATGACAATAATATATCGTAAATAATTGAGACAAAAAAAAGTTAATTTATCCAGCAAATTAAGCTCTTTTTTTTCTAACAAATTTATTTTGTATCTCATTTCTTTTTTGAAATTTTTTTACTGACTCGTGATTTTAATCTTATTGCTTTATTTTTATGAATTACGTGATGCTTAACAGCCTTATCAACCTGAGAATAGAATAAACTAACCATTTTTTTTGCGTCAGCTCCTCCCTTTTTGATTTTTTTTAACGTTGTTTGATAAGCTTTGACATAAAGATCATTTACTTTTGTTCTTTTTTTATCTTTTCTAACTTTTTTTATAGCTGATTTGATTATTGGCATAAAATGAAAACACCCCCT
>PCTC01000069.1 GCA_002786595.1 Candidatus Roizmanbacteria bacterium CG22_combo_CG10-13_8_21_14_all_34_12
TTTCTAGTTTCAAATATCTATAACGACGTTACTAATTTCTAACAACAAATTTCTAAAACAAATATGGCTAAAGGAAATATTTTAAGTGATACATTTGAACAATTAGCAGAGCTGGGTCAATCCACGGCTAAACAAGCCGTTAAATCAGTTGTCCAGATCGTAAACCCATTTGACAAAACTTCTGGGGCAAAAACCTCCGAGGTTAATCAAGAGCCAAGCCAAGTACGAACCTCGGAGGTTAAGCGTGGCAAAGATCATACCCCGCTCGATTTTCAAAAGCTAAAAAACAAATTTCAAAGTAAAGATAAACTTCAAGCTGAAGCTTTAAGAAATCGATTATTTCAGATTGTAAAGAGAGAAGACGAAAAAATATTAGAGCGAAAAGATATGGAAGAGGCACAAAAAAAGAGACGGGAAGAATATGAGGAGCAGGAGAAAAAAAGAAAAGGACAACAACAAAAAATGCAGAATCAACAGAGCAGTATGCCGACCGGAAAAGCTAAGAGGGGTACAATGTCCCGAAAAAGATCTTCCGAGCAACAGCATGCTGAGAACAAGCCCGGTACAGGAAAGCAATGATATAATTACTAACACGGGGTGTAGTTCATCGGTAGAATTTTCGGTTCGGGACCGAAAGGCAGTGGGTTCAATTCCCGCCACCCCGACTTTAGAAACTCTTTCCGAAGAATGAGGAATTAGAGGTTCTTAAGTCCACCGAATAACGCTCTTCAAGTCGTCTACGAATAGTAGTGAAAAGACTTGAAGTAAGTTATGGTGGACAAACTTTATGAAAAATAGGCTTACTCAAGTTTTTACCCTTCATTTTTTTAATGATGGTTTTCTTGCAAGTATAATTCTGCTCTTACCATTTATTGCTAAAGATTTAAAATTAAATCTTACTCAAGTTGGTTTTCTTAGTTCAATTTTTTCCCTTTCAGGAATATTAATCTCGTTACCGATTGGGTATATCAGCAGCCGTTTTGGAGCGTCAAAAGTATTAATTTTCACAATGATTTTTTACAGTCTCGGATTTTTATTTTCAGGAATCTCACATTCTTATGTTTTTTTAATATTTGCGTTTACAATTATGTCGATTGCCTTTGGTTCATTTCATCCAATCTCTTTTTCCATAGTTGCTCAGCTGACTAAGAAAGAAAAATTGGGTAGGACTGTCGGTGATTTCACCGCGATCGGTGAGTTTGGAAGAATCTGCTTGACCGGGTTTATTTCTTATATTGCTTTTTCAATTGGATGGCGGCAAACTTCTTTTATATATGTAATTATTTCTGCTTTAATTCTTTTTGTTTTTCTGTTTTTTCATTTTAAAAATACAAGAATAGTTGTAGAAGATGATTTAAGAACAAAAAATCAGAAAAAAATAAATTTTATTGAGATATTAAAAAATAAAAAATTTATTTTGGTTTTATTTATTAATTTTTTTGACAATCTTGCCAGTTCGGCACTTTATATTTTTCTTCCTTTTTTACTTATTAGTAAAAAAATCAGCCCGTCCATTTTAGGAACTTTTACTTCAGCTTTTTTCTTAGGTAATCTTATTGGAAAAATGGGATTGGGCCGATTAACTGACAAATTCAAAAATAGTAAAGTATTTATTTATGCGGAATTACTTATGATTTTATTTATTCTTTTGTTGGCATATAGCAATTCAATTACCTTTATAATTATTTTTTCAATTATTTTGGGATCTTTAACTATGGGAACTGCGCCTATTAGAACCACAATGGTTGCTGAAACCAATGAACATCATGGCTCTTATGAAAAAGCTTTTGCCATCACTTCGTTTTTTGCATCTTTAGCAAGCGCTTTGGCACCAATTATCCTCGGATATGTAGCTGATCGATACGGAATTGTAAATTCCTTTAATCTCACTGCTTTATTTGCCCTTTTTGCCGTCCTTTCCGCCTACATCTATAAGAAGAGTAGAGAAAATGAATATCTTATAGTATAATTAGTTGTTATCAAATAATGCAATTTATGGCTCCAATCGAACGAAGAGATTTTCTTAAATTTACTGCTAGTATAGCAGCGGCACTATTAGTAAATGCTTTAATCCCTCCGAATAGTACGGGCCTATGTTTAGTTGATTTAGCAAAGTCAATCCCTTATAGGGAAAGTGATTTCCGAGATAGACTAGGAGTTCTTCCTAACAATTGGGAAAAAACCCAACCTAAGAGAGGTGTTGAGACTTTGTATAACGACAGAGAATCGCCTCAAACAGCCATAGAAGAATGTTTGGCTAGATATTCAATAGATAACATTCCGTTTGCTGAAGAAATACCTTTAGAAGTATTGTCAACTCCTCCATTTCATTTAATTAAACTGAATAGTGATGATGAGCAAAGTATAAGGGCAATCGCCGATGGACAAAAAAGGTTTGAGGCGATTTTAAAGATAAATCCTCCAATAACAAAGGCTGATTATTTACCAGCTGAGAATTTTAACAAAGACAGATATGGAAAAAGAGTTGAATTATTATGGGAAAGATACCTTGAAGTTACAGCCACAATGGCAGCTTGTAGGAAGTTAATGTCAAGCTATGAAGATTTAATTAAACAAAATCAAAAACATCCAAAATTAGAAACTATCCAAGAGACAATAAAAAGACTATGGAATATTCAAATATTTGACTTATTTCCAAATTTTCAACAACCGACAGCTTTGGAACTTACGGCACGAACTTCAAATACACATTTTATAAATAATCCCAGTTTATGGCCGGAAACCCCATTGATTTTTGGTAGTTGTTTTAATTGGGCTTTTCAAATTGCGGATTTGGCTTGCAAATCAAGTAATAATCAAAATGAAAGCCCAATATCTTCAAATTCAAAAGATGAAATTATAATGAAGTATCCTTCAAGTAATCAAGTAAGAGACATTATTTATGGTCCAACAAATTTAACAAAATGGATGGAAAATGAATCTTCTAAATATGGTTGGGAAGAATTTACGGACAAAACATACGAACAGATGTTAGAAGATTCTAAAGGAAAATTCATTATTGGACAAAGTTTTACAAATCAATTTGGATATCCCGAACCAGATCATACTTTTATTATGAGAAGAAGTCCACTAGGATTACTTAAAGACGAAGTTTTTTTATTAGCAGAATCAATGGGAAGTCCTCCCAGAGGAGAACTTTATCTTCCCATAACAAAAGAAAAATTTAATTTAATGAAAAATGAAGAAGGTAAAAAATATAAATTTTTTGCACATAAATATTAGCCGAAATGTTATTTATATTTGTTTTTGGATTGATGTTTAATTTGATCTTAATCATTCTGCTATACTTATTTTCATGAAACTCTATAATTCAATGTCACGAAAAATTGAGGAAGTAAAACCATTAAATCCACCAAATATATCACTGTATACTTGTGGTCCGACCGTTTATGACTTTACTCATATTGGCCATATGAGAACCTATTCCAATAATGATTTTTTAAAACGGGCTTTAATCTATCTTGGTTATAAAGTTAATCATGTGATGAATGTCACTGACGTTGGTCATCTTTCGGGGGATGATGATTCCGGCGAAGATAAGATGGAAAAAGGAGCAAAAAAATATGGAAAAACCGTTTGGGATGTTGCTAAATTTTATACGGAATTTTTTTTCAAGACCACTGATGCATTAAACATAATTAGACCCAATATTGTCTGTAATGCAACAGAACATGTAGGAGAAATGATCCAATTAATTGAAAGATTAAAACAAAATGGTTATGTTTATGAAACTAAAGAAGCATTATATTTTGATGTTAAAAAATTTGAAAATTATGGAAAATTATCAGGACAAAAACTTGAAGAAAAACTTCAAGCTGTTCGCGAGGAGATAAATGTCGATAAAGAAAAAAAACATCCGGCCGATTTTGCTTTATGGTTCAAAAGGGTCGGAAGATTTTCAGATCACACGATGCATTGGACCTCACCTTGGGGAGAGGGATTTCCTGGTTGGCATATAGAATGTAGCGCCATGAGTATGGAATACCTGGGAGAGACGATTGATATCCATTCCGGAGGAATAGACCATGTGCCAGTCCACCATGAAAATGAAATTGCTCAATCAGAAGGAGCGACGAGAAAACAGTTTGTTAAAATCTGGTTTCATAATAATTTTTTGACAGTTGATGGACAAAAAATGAGTAAGTCTTTAGGAAATTTTTATACAATAGAGGATATTGAAAAAAATAAACTTAATCCGGTTTCTCTGCGACTTTTATTTTTACAATCCCATTATCGTCAATCATTAAATTTCACTTGGCAATCAGCCCGCGCTAGTCAAGAAGCTTTCAATCGATTAAAAGAAATTGCCTCAAATTTAAAATCTGATAAAATCCTGTCCTCAGTAAAATCGTCAAAAGCCATTGCCTTTCAACAACAATTTCGCGATGCATTGGAGGATGATTTACAAACCCCTCAAGCCGTTGCTGTGATGTGGGATATGCTTAAATCTGACATAATTAATGAAGAAAAATATTTTTTACTGATGGATTTTGATAAAGTTTTTGGCTTGAATTTAAGTAACATCACTGAAGAAAAAATTGACGCAAATATAATCACCCTTGCCGAAAAAAGATTGGAGGCAAGAAAACAGAGAAACTTTGACGCGTCTGATCGATTAAGAATAAAAATTGAAAAAGCAGGATTTAAGATTGAAGATGTGGGAAGTAGTTATAAAATAAAAAAAGTTTGATTATTATAATTTAGGATTTTTAGCAATTCGCTTATATATCCATATCACAGGATGATCAAACACTGTCCATGTTTCTTCTGCCTGTTCGTCGGGAAATTTCCATTGATAAATTTCCGGGTATGACTTAAACTCCGCCACTTTTTCAAATCCTAATTTTCCGGAAAATAAACCCTCATAATATTTATTTAAAATCGGATATTTTTGTTTTGAATGATTTGCAAAAATTCTTCTCGACGGGATAAAAATATAATCTGCCTTTTGTAAATGGTTACTCAACTCAAACTGTAACTCTGGACTTGCATCCAAATCATAAAAATTGAAAGAGATTATTTGATAATTTAAATTTTGAATTTGTTTCGAATTTCGAATTTCGAGTTTCGGATTTAAAACAGGGATATCAACCACATTGGCCGTTTCCGATAAAATATATGAATTATTAGGAATATTTTTATAAATCCAATCTGAAGCTTGAAAACGAACATCAGGGTTTTGGTAAATAGAAAGATAAGCGATGCCGGGAATGATTGCAAATATAATAATTATAATTTTTATAAAATTTATAACTTTTATCCTTTGCAAAAATAGAACGGCAAATATGATAATTATTGGAAATACAGGTGCCATAAACCGACTCCATTTTGCATAGATCATGGCACTGGGAACAAAATAAATTAAAAAGGCAAAACGCAATAAATTTGTTTTCCTGTCTTTCCAATTAGCCCCAATTAGCCCCATAAGTCCTATCAAGAATACCGGCCAACCAAGAGCGAAAGGAAATACTTTTTCAAGCTGAAACAAAATGGGTTGTGTATTAAAAAATTGTCTCGTGTAAAAAACTAAAGATTTTCCGAGGGCAACTGCAGATTCATAATTCATTGAGCTAATAAAATCTTCAAAATTTATGAAATTATGAGGTGAAAATAACACCATAAAAATTATTGTCAACATTCCAAATTTAACAAGATTTTTATATCTATCCCACGATCGCAGACTAGATAATATAGTAATTAACGGAACAATAATAAATATTATTGAAGAAACTTTCGTTGCTATTGCTAATCCTGAAACTAAAGCTAACTGTACAACCGTTCCGGTTGTACGGCGTTCAAACATTAGCATTGATAAATAGATAATTAAACTATAAAAAAGCATAAGTAAAGATTCCGTCGTGCCAAAATGTGCAAACTGAATTGCAAAGGGAGAAAAAATAATAACGAGATAAGAGATAAAGAGTGTGAAGTGAGATTCTTTTTTAATTATAACTTTTATAATTTTTATAATAATTATTGCGTTGATAACAGATGCTATTGCCGATATTATCCTCAAACTAATAGTTGCTTCTAGCTTTAAGAAATAAGTAATCAGATAGCCCAAATAAAGTGGAAACTGTCCGTAGGCAAAAAAGTGAGGATTACCGCATTCGCGAAAATTCGAAATTATGCAATTCAGACCCTGAATTGCGCTTGCCATATTTCTCTCATCAGGATGCATCGGGAAAGGTAAACCCCAATCTAAGCCTACAAACCGACTATAAACAAGAATTAAAAACAATGAAGCAATGAAACAATGAAACAATAATTTTTTCTTGCTGTTGATTTTCTCCAGCATAATTAGTATTATAGTACAGATAAACTTATGAAATATGAATTAACTTTCTTAGTTAAGGAAGAGATTGAAGCAAAAAATGTTAAGGAATTAATCGAATCCTGCAAAGGTAAAGTAACCAAGGAGGATAAATGGGGTGAAAAAACTTTAGCTTATACAATAAAGAAAAATCATACCGCCTTGTTTTATAACTTTCAGATAGAAATTGATAAAAAAAGTGTATTAGAATTAAAAAATAAACTTAATCTTAACGAAAAAATTTTACGGTATTTGTTATTAGTCCGGGAGTAATATTATGGCGAGCCGATCGTTAAATCGAATTGTTTTAATTGGTAATTTAACCCGCGATCCTGAATTAAAATATACACCGGCAGGAACCGCAGTATGTACTTTTAGCATTGCTACTAATCGCAGTTGGACATCA
This sequence comes from Candidatus Roizmanbacteria bacterium CG22_combo_CG10-13_8_21_14_all_34_12, assembly GCA_002786595.1. Taxonomy (GTDB): domain Bacteria; phylum Patescibacteriota; class Microgenomatia; order UBA1406; family GWC2-37-13; genus GWC2-37-13. Next base: position 6,741 of record PCTC01000069.1, read on the forward strand.
AGCGACGGTCAAGCTAAAGAAGAAGTCCAATATCATAGAGTGGTCGCTTGGCAAAAATTAGCTGAACTTTGCGGAAAATTATTGAATAAAGGTCGAAAAGTATTTGCAGAAGGTCGGATGACATATCGAACTTTTACCGGAAAAGACGGTATCCAAAGAACAATCGCGGAAATTGTTCTTGATGATTTTATAGTTTTTGGTGAAGGAAGAAAAATGACTGAAACAGGCCCAACGGATAAAAAGGTTGCAACAATATCAGCAAATGAAGAAGCAGCGATCAAGACGGAAGAAGCCAAAACAGAGTCACCAAAAGAAGAAACCGTAAACCCTGATGATATTCCGTTTTAAAAATTTAAAAATATTATATGAATAAATGTTTTTTTTGTCAGTTTAAAGCAAACCCAAGCTTTAAAGAAGTCGATAATTTGCAAAAATTTTTGACTCCAAGAAAGAAGATTTTAAATCGTGAAAAAACTAATGTCTGTGCTAAACATCAAAGAATTTTAACCAAAGAATTAAAATATGCCCGTTATTTAGCTCTTATTCCTTACGTATCATATCAGGGTTTGCGTTGAGTACTTTTTCTTCATATAATGAATTGTTATGCCCATAATTATTCCGTTGTCTATCTATGATCATTGTTTGTTGAAAGAAGGTCAGACGGTAGATTTCGACACACCATTTTTACAAAAAAGAATTGAAGAAGAGGTGAATATTTCTATTTCAAAAAATTTAAATGTGCCTCCACAAAAAATTTTTCATTATCTAAAAAAATTTGTTGGAGAGTCAATTGAAAAGAATGAAACATTAGCCATCAATAAGGGAATATTTACAACAAAAAAAATCGTTTCTAAATATTCAGGTTTGATTAAAGAAATTAATCATTCTGACGGTTCGATAACGATACTTAGTAAAACTGAAGCCGAAAATACTGTTAATTCATATTTCAAGGGAAAAGTGAATAAGATTAAAAAAAATGAATTGTCTATCGAAATAAATAAAGGTGAAGAATTTCCTGCTAAAAATGTTAGCCAAAATTTTGGTGGTAAAACATTTTATACAGATGAAAGATCCGATTTTAATTCAGAGAACGTTTTGAATAGTATTGTTGTTTGCGAAAACATAACTTCTTATTATAAAGCTAAGGCAGAAGCACTTGGAGCCAATGGTTTTTTAAGTTTATCTAAATTGAGCGAAGAGTTAGGAACCCCTTACGCCCAATTAAAAAATATTAATGATTACAAAAAAATTACTAAAACAAAATTTACCTATTGCACTATACTGAGTAACTCAAGTACTATTTATCTTTACTAATGAAAAATAATAAACTAACAAATATTCTTTTGACGTTATCTTTTATTGTCCTTATTTTTGGTAGTGGTTATAAAATTGGAGAATATAAAAGTCGTTTTACTTCTCTGCAGCCTGCAATCTACAACCAACGTAATATAAATTTTGATCTTTTTTGGGAAACTTGGAATAAATTACAAGAAAGCTATGTTGACCAAAAAAAAGTCGATCCTAAAAAAATGTATTTGGGGGCCATTAAAGGAATGGTCGCATCTATCGAGGATCCTTACACATTTTTTCTAACCCCCGAAGAAAATAAGCAAACCAAAGATGATTTAGGTGGAAAATTTGAAGGTATTGGTGCCCAGCTAGGATTAAAAAATAATCGGATTATTATTATTGCTCCATTAAAAAAATCTCCAGCTGAAGTCTCGGGAGTGAAGCCTGGAGATTTTATTAATAAAGTTGATGGCGTTACAACCAGTAATTGGACTCTAACTCAGGCTGTTTCTAAAATTCGTGGACCAAAAAATACCAAAGTTAAATTGACTTTAGAAAGGAATAATAAAGAAATTGAAGTGACTATTGTCAGACAGCAAATTATTATTGCTTCAGTTGAGGTTTCTTACGAAAAAAATATCGCTATTCTTAAAATTAATCAATTTGGAGATAATACAAATGACGAATGGAATAAAGCTGTTGAAGAAATTAATCGTAAATGGTCAAATAATAAACAAGTTGCCGGTTTAGTATTAGATTTACGAGATAACCCAGGAGGGTATTTAGATAGTTCTGTTTACCTTGCATCAGAATTTTTACCATTAGGAAAATTGATTGTCAAACAAGAAGCAACTTTGTACGGCAATAAGGAATATCGAGTTTCAAGAATTGGAGTATTAAAGGAAATTCCATTAGTTATATTAATTAATAAAGGCTCCGCTTCCGCCTCGGAAATCTTGGCGGGCGCGCTTCGGGATCATTCTCGTGCGCAATTGGTTGGTGAAAAAAGTTTTGGAAAGGGATCGGTTCAAGAAGCTCTTGATCTACGAGAGGGGGCTGGATTACATGTGACCGTTGCTAAATGGGTATTGCCTAATGGTGATTGGATCAACGGTAAAGGAATTGAACCAAAAATTAAAGTTATAAATGAAATCAAGGAAGGAAATACAATTACTAAAGAAGTTGACAAACAACTAGAAAAAGCAATTGAGCTTTTGACCAAATAATTATTTATATTGAGCGTAGTCGAAATATGAAAAAACTTCTGCTTGTTTTATCTGGAATAATAATTATTATTGTGATTGCTCAAAAATTTGGATTATTAACTTATTTTTTTAACAATAATAAGCTTATCTCAAATAATCAAGCTTTAATTATTCCAAACACCACAATCTCGCAAATTATAAATCGGCCTATCATTGGAATTCACTACAAAATGATAGATACGCAAACGGCTGGTCAGAATGGACTTGCTGAAGGCACTTATGTCACCCAGGTAATTAAAGGTTCACCGGCAGAAAAAGCCGATATCCGAGAAGAGGATATTATTACAGAAATTGATGGTCGAATAATTGCAGGCCTTGACGAACAATCTGTTTACAATCTAATTTCAACATTAAAATCTGGAACAAAAATAAACCTAAAGATCTGGAGAAATAAAGAAATAAAAAATATCTTCATCACTCTTGATTAAATTATAATCACTAAGTATCTATCGTCAATAATTTCATCTTCTATCAATCTAAATGTATACTTTTGTAGGTTATAAGCGGTAGACAAAGATTTTGCTACAACGTAACATTACGATGTAACATATGATAAGAATTTCATATCTGCAAATAAAGGCTCAAGACTACGAAAAAATATTTTCTATTTTTTATAAGGTTTTGGGAGAGACTGAAAACAAAGAAGAATTTAATAAAATATTATTTGATCTTCTAACTCCTGCTGAACGAATTATGCTTATAAAAAGAATTGCTATTATTTATCTTTTACTAAAAGAGATTGACTATAGAATGATATGTAAGGCTTTAAAAGTATCAAATACGACTGTAAATAAATATAAATTATCGTTGGAAAGAAGTGAGGGAATTGTTCCTGTACTCAAGAACATGGTTAAACATGAAAAAGTTTGGTTATTTTTTGAAGAAATTTTTAGTCAAATTTTTTATCCGGGTCGTCCTGGAATAAACTGGACAGCAGCTTGGGAAATGAAATTAGCCTTAGAACGTAAAAAGGAGAGGGGATTATAGCTTCAAAATTTGATGTTACACCGTAACATTAGGGTGTAACATTTAAATTTAAAGCTAAAATAAAATTAAAATTTTGATATAATTTCGAATATGGCAGATCAAATCAAAGTTCAAAAATTAGCAGGCTTCAGAGATTACTTTGTTGAAGATGTAAAGATTCGGGAATATGTCATTAATATTTTTAAAAAAGTATTTGAGAAGTATGGCTATGAACCATTGGAAACCCCAGCATTGGAAAACAGCAATATATTTGTTGGTGAATTGGGTGATGAGGCAGAAAAACTATTTTACCGTTTTAAGGATCAAGGTGGACGAGATATCATGCTTAAATATGATGTTATGACACCAATGTGCCGCACTGTGGCTGAAAATATAAACAATATTATATTTCCCTATAAACGGTATCAAATACAAAATGTTTGGAGAAGTGAAAAGCCTCAAAAAGGCAGGTTTAGAGAATTTACCCAATGTGATGCCGATACGATAGGAAGTAGCTCCGTCATCTGTGACGCAGAATTTATTCAGATGGGAATAGAGGCTTTGACTAATATCGGTTTTAAAGAGTTTCGAGCCAATATTAATAGCAGAAAATTACTCAGTGGAATCATCCAATTTGCTGGGGCTTCAGAAAAAGAATTTATTCCTATATGTATCTCTATTGATAAATTACCCAAAATTGGCAGAGAAAAGGTCAAAAAAGAATTGATTGAAAAAAGAAAAATTAGCCCTGAAGTATCTGATAAGATTTTGGATCTTATTACTCTAACAGGAGAAACTGAAGAATTGTTAACTAAGTTAAAAAAACAGCTTACTAATATTCCTATAGCTATGGAAGCAATTGATGAACTTGAAATTATTTTTGATTATTTTAAAACTGTTAAACTTGATAAAAAATTTTACCTGTTCACACCTTTTATTGCCCGAGGCTTGGCTTATTATACTGGCCCAGTGTGGGAATTTGAAATACTGGAAGGCGAAGTTGGATCTGTGGCTGGTTGTGGTCGATACGATAATATCATTGGCAAGTTTGTTGGAAAGGAAGTCGCAGCCACAGGTGGATCTTTTGGCATAGAAAGATTGGTCGAAGTCATCAAATCAAGAAAAATGATCAACATTTCCTCAACTATTGGTAAAGTTCTAGTAACAATATTTGATAAAGAACTTTTTGATAATTCTTTAATAGTTGCAGATGAACTAAGAAAAAATAATATATCAACCATTCTTTATCCTGTCCCAACAGATAAATTAGATAAACAACTAAAATATGCAAATAAGAAAAATATTCCTTACGTAATCATTATTGGACCAGAAGAAGTGGTTAATGGAAAAGTAGTTTTGAAAGATATGAAGACGGGTGAGCAACAAAAGCTAACCCAACAAGATTTGATAAAATTTCTAATTTCTAATTAACCTAATTGACCTAAAAAATAACCAAATCTCAATTTTGTTTATTGGGATTTATTTAGATCAATTAGAAATTAGGTTAATTAGGTCAATTTAATTATGTTAATCAACCCAAACGTTGCCATTATCGAAGCCTTGCCAGGAGTCGGGGGAGATGAATCAAAACTCTGGATGGAAGAATTATTAGAATCGTATTTACTGTTTGCCCAAAAAAAAGGATTTAAATATTCCAATTTGGATGAAAAAACAATTAAGATAAATGGTCCTGATGTTTTTAATCTATTTAAAAATGAAACTGGCGTTCATCGGGTACAAAGAATTCCGGATACAGAAAGAAAGGGAAGGATCCACACTTCTACCTGTATTATCGTTGTTTTACCACAAATTATTCAATCAGATCTTCGGATTAATCCTAATGATCTTGATTGGCAATTTTACAGATCTGGTGGACATGGTGGTCAAAATGTAAATAAAGTTTCAACAGCGGTCAGGTTGATACACCGACCGACTGGGATTGTAGTTACAGCCAGCCGTGAGAGAGATCAAGGAGCAAACCGTAAGATCGCCCTGGATCTGCTTAACGCCAAACTTTATCAACTTGAAGAAGAAAAGAAAAAAGGAATGAGGAATTCTTACGTTACTAATGTTGGAATAGGGGATCGGGCTGAAAAAATTCGAACTTATAATTTTCCTCAAAACCGTCTGACCGATCACCGGATAGGAAAAAGCTTTCATAATCTTGAAGATATAATTGAAGAAGGAAAATGGGATAAAGTCTTCGCTCCACAATGAATAAAAAATCTCTTGTTTCTTTATTAAAAAATCAAAATTATATTCTTCTTCAAATTGGAATTTT
>PCTC01000029.1 GCA_002786595.1 Candidatus Roizmanbacteria bacterium CG22_combo_CG10-13_8_21_14_all_34_12
TAAATTTGCTTCGCTAAATTCGGCTGTTTGGTCAGGTGGCTCCTTTGTTTATATTCCAAAAGGAGTAAAATTACCGATGCCTTTGCAGGCATATTTCAGGATTAATGCAGAACGTTTTGGTCAATTCGAGAGAACTTTAATAATTGCCGAGGAAGGAAGCTTCGTTCATTACATTGAAGGTTGTACTGCGCCTATTTATACGACGGCTTCGCTTCATGCAGCGGTTGTGGAAATTTTTGTTAAACGTGGAGCCAGAGTCCGTTATACTACTGTTCAAAATTGGAGTCACAATATTTACAATTTAGTAACAAAGAGAGCTACTGTTGATGAAGAAGGAATAATGGAATGGGTTGATTGTAATATAGGTAGCGGGGTAACAATGAAATACCCAAGTGTTATTTTAAAAGGAAAAAAATCACACGGAGAAGTCCTATCAATTGCTTATGCGGCCAAAGGACAACATCAGGATGCTGGAGCAAAAATGTATCATCTAGCACCGGACACCTCTTCCAGAATAATTTCTAAATCTATTTCAAAGGATGGAGGACGAACTTCATATAGAGGATTAGTATCAGTATCGCTGGGTGCAAAAAATTCTAAAGTATACGTTTCATGTGACGCTTTAATCATGGATGAGGAATCTCGTTCAGATACCTATCCTTATATGAGGATTAGCGAAAAAGACTGTGAAGTTCAGCATGAAGCGACCGTTGAAAAATTAGGTGAAGAAAAATTATTTTATTTAACATCTCGGGGAATTAACAAATCGGAGGCAGAAACTTTGTTGGTTAATGGTTTTATTGAGCCGGTTGTGAAAGAAATTCCGTTGGAATATTCAATTGAGCTTAACAGGTTGATTAGAATGGAGATGAGCGGGAGTGTAGGATAATTTTTACTTATGAACTTTATAAACTTAAACAAAACCGGAGAAAAAAAATTAGTTTTTAACAAGTCCGGTGATTATACTGTCTTTTTTCATAATCTTTCTGGTGAGTTTGACTTTAATATAAAAGCGAGTGGAGTTAACTTGGATATTTTAGGTTTATTTGTTGGCAAAAAATCTGATAATTTTGAATTAAAAACCAATCAGTATCATATTGCTCCAGGTTCGACCTCAAATCTTTTGATAAAAGGTGTGTTTGACGAGCATTCTAAATTTATTTATCAGGGATTAATAAAAATCGAGAAATCTGGACAGAAATCCCATGCTTATCAAAAAAATAAAAATTTAATTTTATCTCCGGATGTTTACGTTGATTCACGGCCATTTTTGGAAATTTTAGCCAATGATGTTTTTTGTACCCACGGATCAACAACCGGAAAAATAAACGAAGAGTCGTTGTTTTATTTAAAAAGTCGTGGACTCAATCAAAAAATAGCTGAGAAACTTTATGTTTCAGGCTTTATACAGGAAATTATTGATAAAATTAAGCCTTATAGCCAATCGATTCTGACCTCCGAGGTCAGAAATAACTTGGCCAAATAATATGATTGATTTTTTAAATATAAAAAAAAATTTCCCAATTTTTCAGAAACAACCAGATCTTGTTTATCTTGATTCAACAGCTACTTCTTTAAAACCAAAAATAGTAATTAACAAAATAAAAGAATACTATGAAGAATATTCAGCCAATGTTTTTCGTGGTATTTATCCGATGTCTGAAAAAGCTACAATAGAATTTGAAGAAACAAGAGAAATTGTTTCTAAATTTATCAATGCAAATAAATCTGAAGAAATTGTTTTTACCAGAAATGCGACTGAATCTTTAAATTTACTTGCCTATTCATTAGGCAGAAAAATAGTTGAACCTGGGGACGAAATTGTCACAACTATAATGGAACATCATTCGAACTTTGTTCCTTGGCAAGTATTAGCTGGTGAAGTTGGGGCAATATTTAAAGTTATTGATATCGATGAAGAAGGATATTTAGAATTCAGAATTCAGAATTCAGAATTGTTAAAACAAATAATAACTAAAAAAACTAAAATTCTTGCCTTAACCTATGTTTCGAATATGTTGGGGACGATTAATCCGATTAAAGAAATAATTAGTGAGTTCAAAAGAATTAATCCGAAAATTATTGTCATCGTTGATGCAGCGCAGGCAGTGCCTCATTTGAAAATTGATGTTCATGATTTAGGAGCTGACTTCATAGTCTTTTCTTCCCATAAAATGTTGGGGCCAACGGCGGTAGGAGTACTTTGGGGAAAAGAAAGACTACTTAAAGAAATGTATCCTTTTATGTATGGTGGAGATATGATAGACGAGGTTTATATTGATAGAACAACTTATAAAAACCCGCCTCATAAATTTGAAGCAGGTACACCGGCAATTGGTGAAATAATTGCTTTGAAAGAAGCAGTAAAATTTTTGGACAAAATCGGCATGGATAATATTCAAATACATGAGAAAAAAATAACAGATTTTGCAATTAATCGATTAACCAATACATTTGGTCAGTCAATCAAAATATACGGACCAAAAAATATTGAGGATCGCGGGGGAATTATGTCTTTCACTTTTGATAAATTTCATCCCCATGACATAGCCCAAATTTTAGCGGATGATGGAATTTGCGTTCGGGCCGGTCACCACTGCGCAATGCCTCTGCACACACGTTTAAACGTTCCAGCAACAGTCAGGGCGAGCTTCTACTTATATAATGATGAAAGAGATGTTAATAAGTTGATTGAGGGATTAAAGAAAGTAAAAGAAATATTAAAATGAACATTTATCAGGACATAATCCTTGACCATTATCATCATCCCCATAATTTTGGTAATCTAAACAAGTTTAGTAAATCTATACAGGTAAGTAATCCATTGTGTGGTGACAAAATTGGAATGACGGTAAATTTTGAAAAAAACGAAATAAAGGAAATTAAATTTCAAGGAGAGGGCTGTGTGATTTCTACCGCATCTGCTTCAATGTTAACTGATTATGCTAAAGATAAATCAAAACATGAATTGAAAAAGCTTGATTCTAAGTTTATTATTAAGATGCTGGGAATAGATTTAGGATTAAACAGAATCAAATGCGCAGTCTTGCCGTTGGAAGCTTTGCATAAGCTGTTATAAAAATTATAAATTTTAAAGATTATATGGATAAAATAAAAGATGAGAAGAATCCTTCTGGTCCGATTACGTTAAAATCCGGTTATAAAATTTGGGTGGATCGGGATTTATGCATTGGAGCGGCTACCTGCATCGCCGTTTCTCCCAAGGCCTATGTCTTGGATAAAGAAGCTAAAGCTGTGATCTTAGATACAATTGACGAAGATACAATTGAAAATATAATTGAATCGGCAAAGGCGTGTCCTGTGGTAGCAATTATAATAGAAGATGAGAAGGGAAATCGAGTATTCCCGAAGTAAAAACTAGTTTAATCATTTATTTTTTTAATGATCATAAATTTCTAATAAAATTATTAATTTGTTAATTTAAAATTATGAAAAAGTTTTTTCAAGATAATTTGAAGGCAGGATTATTATTTAGTCTTATAGGAATTTTTTTAATGATATTTAAATTTGGATTGTTAGGAATTGTATTTTCAGTTTTTGGATTCATAAAAAGCAGAAAAGCAATAAAAGAAGGTAAGCAATTAGGAATTATTGGTGGAATCTTAAGTTTTGTAGGTATAGCTTATTTTCTATTGATAGTATTTATTCTTGGATATGTTTTAACTAAACGTTAATATATCTTTATTTAAAAAAAATATTTATGAAATTAGAATGGAGTTTAAATAAAATATTTAGAATCATTCCTTTATTTGGTTATTCAACAATTTTTTTACTCTCATTTTATTTAACAGTTATATCTTTATTACGAATTTTTACACATAGACTTTATCTTGAAATAATTAAAATTGATGTTTTTGTATTTTTATTATATTTTTCTTTCTCAATTTTTTTATTATTTCTAACATTGGCTATTTATAAAAAGAAAAAATGGGCTTATAAAATTAGTATTATCCTTACCGTATTTTCTCTATATGATTTATTTTCAAAAACGGAATATCTAATATTAAATTTAATAATTCTTGCATCTGGTATTATATTAATAATTTATCGCAAAGATTTTTATAATTAAAAGTTATGTTTCTAAAATTTTTATGATAACTCAAAAAAAATTCTCTCGATTAATACTAATAGTAGGAATAATTGGTATATTAATAATCGGTGGCTCATTTTTTTTCAGTAATAATAAGAATAATTTTTTTCAAAACATTACTCTTAATAACCCAAATCAGTTAAAGACTTATAAAAATGAATCTTTTGGTTATGAATTCCAGTACGATAGAAACTCAAAAGTTTATTATGAAGTTAAGAATGGACATATATTTATTGATGAAGTCGATAGGGGTCTTGATAGGGATCCTATTGAAGAAAAAAAAGGAGTGATAGTAAGACTATCTAATGATAATCTTTGGGTAACCAAAAAAGGTCGGAAGCTGGACGATACTCATTATTTCCTTTTAGAAATAGGAGAAAAATGCGTAAGTTATAATAATGTCAATCTAACCTATAAAGTTATTAATGGATTAACTTTTCAATATTATGAAGTAAAAAATGAAATTGAAGGTAAAGGTATTGTTAGGGTTGCTTGTCTAACACAAAATGGTAGAAGTTGGAGTCTAGTTAATCAAACTTATTTTGAAGAAAATTTTGAAAAAACAGGCAAATTGTTTAATCAGATACTTTCATCTTTCAAATTAACCATTTTTTAAATATTTCTAGAAAGTTAAAAAAGTTAAATTAGTAGTTATAATAGATTTAAAATATACTGAGGATAATATAGATGCTTATTAAAATACTTTGGTTCTAGATTAGAATAGCATTAGCTATACTAGTAATAATAATTGTTTTTTAATAAACCACATCGTGTTTTTCTATTTTAAATAATCAAAAGCTTTATGAAATAATATATTTTTTATCTAATTCTAAAAATAATGACAATGATTTTTTTACAATTTTAAAAAATCTTAGAATTTTAAACTAAGCTTTAATAACGAAAATAACTAAATAACCTTAACTTGTTAATCTTAATTATCAGTAATACAGCTAATATTAGGTAAGATAAATAAATAATAAATGACTATAAATTTTTATAAATAAAATGAATAATTCAATTAAAATCACAGAATCTAAAATAAATTATAGCCTTATGTTAATAAATGGAGTATTTTTACTTCCGTTTTCCTACCTATTTTACGTTCCTAATCGTTTATTTTTTTATTTTTTTCTTGTCTTAGGTTTATTTGGTCTATTATCAGGATTGATTGGTCTAGTTTTACCTGGTCCTTATATTGTTATTAATCAAGATAATATTTTAATAAAATTAGCTGATAACAGTTCTCATGTAATCTCTTGGAATGAAGTAAAAGCTGTTGGTTATTTTAATTATGGACTGTATCAAGGTTTTGCATTTATTTTTAAGGATAAAAATAAGTATATTTTTAACTTAAAACTTATGGACAAAAGAATGCTATTTTCGTATGAAGTTTTAAAAAAAACATTAAGTGAGAAATTTTCTGGTAGTTTGTTAATAAATGTTAATGCAGTTGGTGAAAAAAATATTGATAAGATTATTAACTTTATTAATCAATTAAATCCCAACTTATTTAAGCTAAAAATTTAATTTATCAAGAATACTAGATAATAATATGACTGACTTTACTTGGTTAATTGGAGGAGAAGCAGGCTTTGGGATTATGACCACTGGAGTCGTTTTTTCGAAGATTACCACTCGTTCCGGTTATCATATTTTTGATTATGTTGAATATCCATCCCTTATTCGCGGTGGACATAATGCCTATGAAGTCCATGTTTCGGGTGATGACGTTTCGCACTTGAGTCCGACGATTGATGTTTTAGTTTGTTTGAATAAAGAAACTTATGAAAAACATAAATCCAGATTAACTCCATCAAGTTTAGTGGTATTTGATAAAGAGGAATTTGAAATAAAGGAGGATATCAAGAAAATAATTATCCCTTTCAAAAAAATTCTAACCGACTTAAAAGGTCAGTCAGTTATGAAAAATACAATTTCTCTTGGTGCTTCAATTGGTCTTTTAGGAGGAGATATTGGAGAACTGATAAAAATAATTTCTGAACAATTTGCAAAAAAGGGAGATGAAGTCATTAATTTTAATAAATTGTTTGTTCAAGCTGGCTTTGATGCGGTAAAGAAAAATTATTCGGAGCTAATTTTAAATTATTTAACCAAAAAACCAGGCGAGGAAAAACTCGTTCTGACGGGAAATGATGCATTTGCCTTAGGAAGCGTAATTGCGGATAGCAGGGTTTATGTTGCTTATCCAATGACTCCTTCATCAACAGTTTTGACAGATCTAGCTGCATGGCAAGAAAAAATTGGTATGGTTGTTCGCCATGCCGAGGACGAAATATCAGTAATTAATACGGCAATTGGCTCATCCTACGCCGGTGTTCGTTCTGCTGTTGGTAGTTCAGGTGGTGGTTTTGCTTTGATGGTTGAATCACTTTCTTTTGCAGGTATTACAGAAATTCCAATTGTAGTTTTTATTGCCCAACGTCCAGGTCCAGCAACCGGAATGCCGACTTGGACTGAACAGGGTGATTTGTTATTTTCGGTTTTTTCCGGGCATGGAGAATTTCCAAAGATTGTATTAGCTCCGGGAGATAATGAAGAGATGGTTGAATTAACGGCTAAGGCATATAATCTGGCCGATATTTATCAACTTCCAGTCATAGTCATGTCAGATATGTATCTTTCGGAATCGCACAAATCGGTGACAAAAAAATTTATTGACGAGTTTGTTAAAACTTACAAAGTGAATAGAGGGAAACTTATTGATCAAATGACAAATAACAAATCACCCTCCTTCGTTAAAACTTCGGAGGGCAAGCAAAATTACTTGAGATACAAGATAACGGAGGATGGAATTTCTCCAAGATTAATTCCAGGAACGCCTGAGTATTTTTATCAGGCCAATTCTTATGAACATGTTGAAGATGGACATACGACTGAAGAAGCCCAACCAAGGATAGATCAAGTTGATAAAAGAGCCAGAAAATGGGTGACCTATTTAAAAAATGATTTTTCCATGCCAAAAGTTTATGGTGAAATAGATAAATCAGAAATTATTTTTGTTTCTTGGGGCTCGACTAAAGGGATTGTTATCGAGGCGCAAAAACAATTAAAAGCTAAAGGAATAAATTCTGCCTTTATTCATTTTAATCATATCTATCCGATGGATATAGATAAAATGAAAACATTTTTTAAACAGAACAAGAAATATGTTTTAGTAGAAAATAATTCTTGGGGACAGTTTGGAAAGCTGTTAACAATGAAAACGGGGATTGAAATAAAAAATAAAATATTAAGATATGATGGTAGACCAATTACGGCAACCGAAATAGTTCATAAAGTTATAAAGTTATAAAGTCTATAAAGTCATGGCCAACATTCAAGATTTTTCCAGTTATAACCCAACCTGGTGTCCGGGGTGTGGAGATTGGGGAATTGGAGTTGCTATCAAACAAGCCTTAATTCAATTAGGTTTGAGCCCTTCATCTGTGGTAGCCGTTTTTGGTATAGGTTGTTCGGGCAATATGAATGACTTTTTAAACGCCTATGCAATCCATTCGCTTCATGGAAGGGCTTTACCAAACGCAATTGGAATAAAAATTGCCAATCACAAAATGCCTGTAATTGCCATCGTTGGAGATGGTGATTGTTACGGTGAAGGTGGAAATCATTTGGTTCATGCGTGTCGAGGTAATCATGATATAACAGTTATCGTTCATGATAATGGAGTTTATGGCTTAACAACAGGCCAATCAGCTCCAACTGCACAAAAAGGATTTAAATCAAAGTCAACCCCAACTGGGATATTGGAAACACCAATTAATCCATTAGCATTGACCATAACATCCGGCGCGACCTTTGTTGCGCAAAGCTTTGCCGGTGATGCTCTTCATTCAATCGCCATGATAAAAGCGGGGATAGAACATAAAGGCTTTTCGGTTATTAATATTTTGCAACCGTGTGTTACCTTTAACAAGGTCAATACCTATCAATATTATTTACAAAGAGTTTATAAACTTGACAGTAATTATAAAAAAGATGATTTTAAAATAGCTGTCCAAAAAAGTTTAGAAATCAATGAAGAAAAATTTCCGTTAGGTATTATTTATCAAGTAGAAAAGCCGTCCTATACTGATCAACTATCTCAGCTTAAAGAAAGCACTTTAGTCGATAAAAATAGATTCACTGATTTTGATAAAATAGAAAAATTATTTATTTGAGTATAGACCAAGTAAGTTGAACGATTATATAAGTTTAGAGGGTGACAATGACCCATAATACTATAGGTTTGTCACTAAAAAAAAGGTATTGACAGTTAGCAATTACTTTGTTATACTGCTAAAACATATGGCATTTTTAATTGGAGTGTCAGGACAATCCATTTATCCAGTAGCGCCGGTGCGTGATGGAATAGTTTTTCCAGGTACCGAAAATGTTTTGGTTTTTGGAAGAGCAAAAAGCGTGGCTGCAATTAATGAAGCCCTTCGTAAGGATCGAAAAATTATTTTATTAATGCAAAAAAACCCTGTAGCTGATGATCCAAAAGGTAATGAACTTTATCAAGTGGGCGTACTGGCGACCATTGATAAAACTGTTCCGGGAGATAAGGGTGAAATTAACGCACTAGTTAAAGGAATAGAAATAGTCAAAGTTCTGTCTTTTACAAAACAAGATTCTTGGTTCGAAGCGAAAGTTGAAGTAATTAAAGAAAAAGTTATTGAGGACGATGAAGTCAAAGCCATGATCAGATATATTTCAACTCAAATAAAAAAAGCTATTAATTTAGGGAAAACGGTTGATTTTGTTTTTTTAATGAATATTCTAAATACGGATAACCCGATAAATTTTACCCATCAGATTGCAGTAGTCCTTGATTTAAAGCCCCAAGAAAGACAGATGTTACTCGAAGAAACTGATTTGAAAATAAAATTAAAAAAAGAAGTAGACTTCGTTAACAGGGAAATTAAAGTGCTTGAAATTGAATTCAGTTTAACTTCAAAGACTCAAAAAAAATTTGATAAAGGAATGAAGGAATCAATACTCCGAGAAAAGATGAAAACGATTGAAGAGGAACTTGGAGAAAAAGGAGAAGATAAAGATACGTCTGAATATCGGGAAAAGATTAAAAAAGCCAAGATGCCTCATGAAGTCGAGGAGAAAGCCGAGAAAGAATTAAAACGTTTAAAGCAAATGTCTCAGTTTAATCCGGAAGCTTCATATGTCCGCACTTACCTTGATTGGTTAGTTGATCTTCCTTGGTCGATCGAGTCAGCAAATAATATTGAAATAAAAGCTGCTGAGAAAATATTGAATGAAGACCACTATGGTTTGAAAAAGATTAAAGAAAGAATACTTGAATATTTAGCAGTTATTGAAATGAGAAAGATCAAAGAGAAATCCGGAAAAATAAAAAGCAGACAGCCGACTATTCTTTGTTTTGTCGGTCCTCCTGGAGTTGGAAAAACATCTCTTGGAAAATCAATCGCTCGGTCGCTGGGTCGGAAATTTGTAAAGATGTCATTGGGAGGAATAAGGGATGAAGCAGAGATTAGAGGTCACCGCCGGACCTATGTTGGAGCCTTGCCTGGCCGGATGATCCAAGGAATCAAACAGGCCGGAACAAAGAATCCTGTATTTATGTTGGATGAAATCGATAAGATCGGAAAAGATTACCGAGGAGATCCATCTTCTGCCTTACTTGAAGCTCTTGATCCTGAACAAAATTCAGCCTTTTCTGATCATTATCTTGATGTTCCTTTTGATCTTTCCGATGTTTTCTTTATCACGACTGCTAATATGCTCGATACTATTCCTAACGCACTGCACGATCGTTTGGAAGTGATTCATTTTCCGGGGTATACGGAAGAGGAAAAATTTAATATCGCCAAAACTCATTTAGTCCAGAAGCAACTCAATGCCAGTAGTCTTGATAGTAAAGAAGGGTCAATCACAGATTCAGCCGTTAAAACTATTATTCGAAGATATACTCGAGAAGCCGGAGTCCGAGATTTGGAACGTCAGATTTCTACAATTTTTAGAAAATTAACCCGGGAAATAATCGAGAAGAAAGTAAAAAATAAAATAGTTGGTACGAATGATATTCCCAAATATCTTGGACCATTTAAGTTTTCTTCATCGATGATTGAAGCCAAAGATACAATTGGAATCACAACCGGACTGGCCTGGACTCAAGCGGGAGGAGATATTCTTTTTATCGAAGTGGCCATAATGCCGGGTAAAGGTGGACTTACTCTGACTGGTCATTTAGGTGATGTGATGAAAGAATCCTGTCAGGCCGCTTTATCATACATCCGACCACGCTGGAAACAGTTTGGGCTAAGGGAAGATTTTTATCATAAAATTGATATCCACGTCCATGTTCCTGAGGGAGCGGTTCCAAAGGATGGACCGTCAGCTGGGTTGGCAATTGCAACCGCTATGATATCAGCATTGACAAAAACACCAACCATTAGAACGGTGGCGATGACGGGAGAAATAACTTTACGGGGTCGGGCATTGGAAATAGGCGGGATTAAAGAAAAGATAATTGCCGCTCATCGAGCTGGCATAGAGACAGTTATTATTCCAAAAGATAACAAAAAGGATCTAGAAGATATTCCTCAAAATGTTCTTAAGGATCTGCAATTCGTCTACGTCGACCACGTCGACCAAGTGCTAAGGGTAGCACTTAAACAAAAATAAATCTTAGTTAAAGTAGTGCAAAAAAGCTGTAGCAAACAAACTAATAACTCCGAGTGAAGTAACGATCTCTGGTAAATGCATCCATCTTTCTTTTATTGATGAATCACCTTCTCTTTTAGCAAATTTTACATCTGGTAACCGTAAAGGAGTCCGAAACCCTTTCTCTTTTTTATTCCAATGTGTAAAGAATCTACGCATTTCAAGTGTTGCCATGAACAAAATATTACTTCTTCTCCTTCTTCTTTTCAAGCGGAAAATGGTTGTCATCCCTATCATCATTTATTTGACTTTATGACAATCTGATTAACTATTTTTGTAGGTTATAAGCGGTTGACAGAATTAATCTATAAAGTTATAAAGTCAATAAAGTTCGTAAGTTACGAAAAATAACTTATGACTAGTTAATTAATTAACTGTACATTATGGTAAACATATCAAAAAGGCCTGTGGATGAGGAAAAGCTCTGCAAGCTTTACCAATTATTTTTTGAGGTTGTTAATAATACTGAGGATAAAGATGAGTTTATGGAACTTATTCAAGATATTCTAACCCCCGTCGAACAAATTATGATTGCAAAACGGATTGCAATAATTTATTTGTTGACAAAACATGTTGAACAGGTTGTCATTGCAGATAATATTAAAGTATCCAGGGCAACTGTTGGTAAATTTAATTTGTTATTTTATAAAAAAAAGACAAGGCTAATAAAAATAATAGAATCTTTTCTTAATAACGAAAAAATTGGTCATTTTTTTGAAGACCTGTTTGCTGATATATTTATCCACCCGGGAATTTATATCGGTCATCATAAATTAAAATGGGAACATGAAAAAAGAAAAGAGGAGCGGAAAATGATTGATGTCTAGTTAATTAATTAACTGTACATAACTTTAATTTATTGACCATGTTTTGAAAGTGACGTTGAAGGGAAAAAATAATTAAACCTTATTTTTTTGTTTAGAAAATATTTTTTTTAATCTGCTAGTTGAAAATTTTTTAAGTATTCTATCAGGGGTCATCGCCAATCCTATCAATGTTGGACCAGCAATAGCACCAAAGATTGTGATCGTAGCATCAACCTGATTTGTAAATGGAAGGTGTATTAATTCCAAACCTTTTACGACCACTTCCTGTAACCATGCGGTATTAAACATATTTATTGGATCAGGAGGAAAAGGATATTTACTACCAAGATAGTGTGCAAAGTCGTTACTTTTATTAGCAAAAAATGCTAACCATGGTAAAACGTCGTTTGATATGGTTAAAGCTGTCCCAGTTAACAAACCAACCGCCCTAGTTATCTTATTTGAATAGATCTCTGAGGGCACATTTTTCCTGACTTTACCGGTTTAGTATGCTCCTAATTTTTAGATAGCTTCAGAAAAGTTAATAGTTCAACCATTTTATTTTCTTTACTCACCATACGT
>PCTC01000071.1:0-10773 GCA_002786595.1 Candidatus Roizmanbacteria bacterium CG22_combo_CG10-13_8_21_14_all_34_12
CGACTTCAATCCATGTGTTTTCATCAGTTTTTATATTAAATATTTTTTTTGGATTATTAAAACAGAGTTCAATTAATTTTTCTAAAGTCAATCTTTTCTTGGAAACTGCCGTCAATAAAAGTGATAAAGTCGTCTCCAGTCCCGGAACTCCAAATGGCATTTTTTCAGATTTTTTTTCTTCAATGGTATGAGGCGCATGATCTGACTCAATTACGTCAATGTAATTTAAATTCTTCCAAATAAAATTAACGTCTTTTTTTGTTTTCAAAGACGGTTTCATCATCCCAAATGGTCCTAGTTTTTTTTCATCATCTCTGGTTAAAAAAAGATGATGAGGAGTGACTCCGCAGGTAACTTTGTAACCCTTTTTCTTTGCATCAATTATAGTTTGAAATTCTGTTTCAGAACTAATATGGCAAATGTGGATTCGCTGTCCAGCTTGTACTGCTATTTCTATCATTTGCTCAATAACATCGGCTTCTGCATGAAGTAAAATAGGTGTTTTTTTTGGCCAGACATCGCAAATATTTTTAAATGCTTTTTCATCAACTATGTAATTCCCTGTTGTTTGGTTTAAATAAATCTTTAAGCCAAAAACTTTATCTTGAACGTTTTTTAAATCTTTCAAATTTTCTCCGAGTGAACCAAAGTAAAAACCAACATCACAGACAATTTTTTCACTGGCAATCTTTTGTTTTTCTTCCAATGCTTTAATCGTTGTAATCGGAATTTTATTATTCGGCATATCTAAAATCGTCGTAAATCCACCAGCAAGAGCCGCAGAAGTCCCAGTATAAAAATCCTCTTTATAAGTTTGCCCCGGATCTCGAAGATGGGTATGAACGTCAATCAAACCAGGTAGTCTTAACATTAGATGAAATGATATAAAAAAGGAATTTATTTATCAAGGGAATTTTACCAAATTTTATTTTTGCCATTGAAAAGAAGAAGAAGTATAATGGCTCTAAACTAATATGAAAAAATCAACATCTCGTCGAAATTATCAAGAAAGAAAACAAAAAACTAAAGATGAAATAGATCGAAACAGGTTAATAAGAGCAATGTTGGCAACTTTTTATGCTATTATTTATTCTGAAAATAAATTACCTAAAGTCGAGGGTAGTGTGCATAACGTTGAAGAAGAAGTTTATAGACCTACATTTACGGGCAGAGATTGAGTTTCACTTCAATTTTAAATTAACCCCTCAACTTTTTTTATAAAATAATTATTGTCTGGATTCCCGCCTCCGCGGGAATGACATAAATTTATTTCACTGAAAAATTTACTGTATGGTTTGAAGAAAATAACACTTCAAAAGTTTCCAAAAATCCTTGCCTTCCAAGGAGAGGAGGAATATTATCTTTATCTAAAAATCCAACTGGAACTGTTCTTTCCCAATTTCCAATTTTGACATTTAAATCTTTTTTAAGATAAACTTTTTCCTCTCCGCCTATTCCTGCTGTTTTGAATAATTGACATTCTTTTTTCAAATTTATTTTCAATCTTTCGACAAAATTAATCGGTAGTAATGTATAGTCAGCTCCGGAATCAACAATCATCCAAACTTCATACCAGATTTTTTTTGCTTCCGAATATAAAAAAACTTGAGCCATCGGTCGAAAAACTTCCTTAAAAATTGAAGATTGTTTCTTTTCGTATGGAAATGTTAGAACCATAAAATTAAAGTATCAGCTTTCGGTATATATGTTAAGGCGGGAATTTCACCTGGATATTTTTTTTCCAAGCGATCAAGAATTTTATTAGCTGTTTTTCCGGTTTTAGCAGTAAATACTTGATTGGCAATTAATATAATATGTTTTCCTTGGTATTGAGGATCACTCATTAATTTAATCATTGATATTTTTTTATCGTTTTTCATGATTTTAATATAAGTCTTCTATAATCTAAAGTCAAATCATAAATACTCATCCCAACTCTTAATCTTTAGATCTTTGATCTTATATCTATCCAGTGCATTGACAAAAAACCTGGCGGAATTAAGGTCTGTAAATAACGGTATATTATTGTCGATCGCCGTCCTTCTGATCAAATATCCATCGGTGATCACTCTCTTGAAAGAACCTTCATTGTTATAATCCTCGCTTAAATTAATAACCAATGAAACTTGATGTTTTTCGATTAAGTCAATAACTGTTGGGCTTTGTTTGTCATAAAGTTTATGAACTAATTTTGTCCGAACGCCTTTAGTTTTTAGAAACAGATGAGTTTTTTTAGTTGCATAAAGTACAAATCCAAGATTTTTTAACCGCCATATTGATTCGGCAAAACGAAGTTTAAATTCCGCACCTCCAATGGTTACCAAAGCAGATTTATTCTTTAAAGATAAACCGGTGGAAAACAAAGCTTTTAAATAAGCTTCTTCGGCGGTCTCACCAAAACAGGCGACTTCCCCGGTTGATCCCATCTCAACTCCTAAAGCCGGATCGGCTCCTTCCATCCTTGCAAATGAAAATTGAGGAGCTTTAACGGCTACATAGTTAGGATATTTAATTCTTTGTTCCTTCGCTTTCCCAAAAAAACTATCAACAATAACTTCGGCAAAATTGACTCCGGTCACTTTGGAAATAAAAGGAAAAGTCCTTGACGCCCGCAAATTCATCTCAATCACATAAACTTCGTTGTCCTTGACCATAAATTGAATATTAAAAGGTCCAGAAATATTTAAAGATTTGGATAATTGCTTAGCAATCTCAATCATTCGCTCACCGCTAAAAAAACGAACTCGCTCGGCTGGATAGACAATCGTCGCATCCCCTGAATGAACACCGGCATGTTCGATATGATTGGAAATAGCAAAAACTTTAACGTGGCCTTTTTCAGCTACTCCATCAAACTCCACTTCCCGGGCATTTACCATATATTTTGAAATCGTTACCGGATGTTTTTTATTGATATTGGTTGCTTTTTCTATAAAATGCTTCAATTCAGTCGGGTTATAACAAAGGTTCATAGCTGCGCCAGAAAGAACGTATGACGGCCTGACTAAAATCGGATAGCCAACATCACGCGCAAATTTTAAAGCCACTTCCATATCAGTAAAACTATTCCAAACCGGTTGTTTAATATCTAGATCATCTAGTAATTGGGAAAATTTTTTCCTATCCTCCGCTCTATCTATATCAACTGCTACTGTTCCTAGTATTTTTATTCCATATTTATGAATTTTATTGGCAATATTGTTTGGAGTTTGCCCGCCAACGGAAACGACCACTGATGAGGATTTTTCAAACTCATAAATATCTGCTACTCGCTCAAAACTGATTTCTTCAAAATAAAGACGGTCGGATACATCATAATCTGTGGAAACGGTTTCCGGATTACAGTTAATTATGATCGATTTTTTACCGTATTTTTTAAGATTTAAGGCGGTGTTTACACAAGTCCAATCAAACTCGACCGAAGAACCAATTCGGTACGGTCCAGAGCCTAAAACCATCACACCATCTTCTCCTATCGGTTTTATATCATTGTGATTTCCATTATAAGTGGTGTACAAATAATTTGTTTTGGCTGGAAATTCTCCGGCTAAGGTATCGATTTGAAAAACTGAGGGCGTGATTTTAAGTTTTTTTCGATATTCTCTGAATTCAAGTTGGGTGACTTTTAGTAATAGGCCAATTTTTCTATCAGAAAACCCCAACTGTTTTATATGTAAAATATCCTGTTTTGATAACTTATTAATTGTCCCTACGTCTAATAATTCCCTTTCCGCCTCAACAATTATCTTCAAACGATTTAAAAACCATGGATCAATTCCGCTTAATTCATAAATTTTTTGAACAGTTATTCCTAATTTCAAAGCTTTGGTAATGAAAAATATTCTTTTGGAGTTAGCCTGTTTAATTTTGGCCAAAATTTCATCTGTGGTTAAATTAAAATTGTTATCCGTAACTCCCAAAACACCAATATCTAACATGCGGACACCTTTTTGTATTGCCTCTTCAAATGTCCGTCCGATTGCCATAATCTCGCCTACCGATTTCATACTACTACCAATCTTTTCCGAGGTTCCCTTAAACTTATCCATATCCCACCTTGGAATTTTAACTACAATGTAGTCCAAGGCCGGCTCAAAGAACGATTGAGTAATTTGGGTTACCTGATTTTTGATTTCCATTAAGCTCTTCCCTAAAATCAATTTGGCGGCCACGTAAGCTAACGGGTAACCGGTTGCCTTTGATGCTAGAGCAGAAGAACGGGATAGACGCGCGTTTACTTCAATAACGCAATATTCAATCGGAGACGACGGATGAGGATTAAGCGCAAATTGAACATTACACTCCCCCACAATCCCCAAGCTTCTGACAATTTTGATAGAAAGTTCTCGAAGATGGTGATATTCAAAATTAGTTAACGTTTGACTAGGAGCTACAACGATTGATTCCCCGGTATGAACGCCTAAAGGATCAAAGTTCTCCATATTACAAACTGTCACACAGTTGTCATATTGGTCTCGGACAACTTCATATTCTATTTCTTTATAATGACGAAGATACTTTTCGACTAATATTTGTGGCGAAAAAGTTAGGGCTGTTTGGACTACCGAAATAAATTCTTTTTCATTATGGGCAACCCCCGATTTTTGTCCGCCGAGTGAAAAACCAGCTCGCACCATGACCGGATAACCAATTTCTTTCACTTTTTCCAGTCCCGACTCAACTGTCGTTACGGCAAATGATTTTGGCGTGGCAACCTCAATTTTATGAAGATGGTTGGCAAATTTTTCTCTATCTTCTGTCAAAACGATTGCAGATACGGGTGTTCCTAAAACTTGAACATTATATTTTTTCAAAACTCCCTTTTTATACAGATCTATTCCACAATTTAGGGCTGTCTGACCGCCAAACGATAAAACAATACCATCTGGCTTTTCTTTCTCAATTACTCGCTCAACAAACTCTGTTGTTACAGGTAAAAAATATACCTTATCAGCTAATTCTTTAGAAGTTTGAATAGTCGCAATATTGGGATTAATTAGGACTGTTTTAATCCCTTCTTCGCAAAAAGCTTTAATCGCCTGAGAGCCGGAATAATCAAACTCCCCAGCTTGACCGATCTTTAATGCTCCAGAACCTAATATCAGTATTTTTTTCATGTTTTAATTTTAAAAAGCGAAGACATTAGATTTTTTTCGGTTTGATGTTTTCCGATAAAAAATTTGATATCGAGCTTTAACATAGTTTTTCTAAAAAATAATCAAAAACCCAACTTGTATCAACTGGTCCCGGAGTTGCTTCCGGGTGAAACTGGACTGACATAAAGGGTAAATTCTCATGAATGATCCCCTCGTTGGTATTATCATTAGCATTGATAAACCAGGGCTTAAAATCCTTAGGGATCTTTCCGATCGCAAATCCGTGATTCTGAGTTGTTAGATAGCATTTTTTTGTTCCAACCATGACGCACGGTTGATTCTGCCCTCTGTGCCCAAACTTCATCTTGTAAGTATCGCCTCCAGCCGCGAGTGCTAATATCTGATTTCCCAAACAAATTCCCAGTAACGGAATCTTCTTTGTTAGAATATTTTTTACTGTTTCGATTGTTACGTCACACATTTTGGGATCTCCCGGACCGTTGGAAACGATAATACCGTCAATTTTTTCTTTCAAAGAAAAAATATTATAATCCCAAGGAACGGTGATCACTTTAACTCCACGCTCTATTAAACTTCTTGTGATATTTTTTTTGACGCCACAATCTATTACCACAACGGTCTTACTTCCCGCTCCTTCTCTGGACACCCTTGGGGTGGACACAGTGGCCACTAAATTTTTCTTATTTGGATCATCAAAACCAGTACTGAGCGAAGTCGAAGTATCAAAAACAATTTTTGCTAACTGTGCTCCCCCATCGCGCAATTTTTGTGTTAAATATCGAGTGTCTGTAACAACCAGTCCAGGAACTTTTTCTTTTTTCAACCAGTCTCCGAGTGTCATTTTGCTTTGAAAATGTGAAGGTGTATCAATATATTGAGAAACTATTAATCCGGAAACGTGAATTCGGTCCGACTCCCAATATTTTTTATCAGGAACTCCATAGCTACCAATTATTGGGTAAGTGGAAATAAGGATTTGCCCTTCATAGGAAGGATCGGTCAAGGATTCCGGATAACCGACCATGCCGGTAGAAAAAACCAGTTCACCGGAGCGGGGCTGCTCGTAACCGAAACTTTGCCCTTCAAAAATTTCTCCATCTTTCAAGATTAATCTTGCATTCATATTTTTTTGGATATAGAAATTTGGTTTGGAAACGGGTTAAGAAAAGGGAGATTTGAAAATAGACTCTTTTTCTAACTTCTATCCTCAAATTTCCTAACTCGTTTCTACCCCTATTTTCTATCCTCTAATATTAAGCTAAAAAGTGCCATTCTCACATACATTCCGTTCTTTGCTTCAGTCGTCAAATAAACAGCCCTTGGGTCGTTATCAACCTCGGTTTCTACCTCCCCAACCCGCGGTAAAGGATGCATAATTAAGGTATTTTTTCCCGCTTTTTTGTCAACTAATTTTTTCGTTAAGATAAAGTTCAGTTTTAGTTTTTCATATTCCTGTTTATCTGTAAATCTTTCTTTCTGCACTCGCGTCCAGTACCAGAAATGGCAGTCAGCTGGAATTTCTTCAAAAGATTTTATTTCGATTAATTTTATTTTTCTTTTTTTTGCTTCTTCCAAATCTTTATTAGACAGTCTTAACTGTTTTGGAGAAAGCAAATAGAGAGTGTTATTAGGAAAAATTGAAAGACATTTGATGATCGAGTGAACTGTCCGACCGTTAAGAAGGTCCCCTACTATCAAACCTTTTATATTGTCAATATGCTTAAATTTCTCAAAAACCGTAAACATGTCAAGAAGAGCTTGAGTTGGATGTTCCCCAATTCCATCTCCAGCATTAATAACCGGAACGTCAGCGACTTCTGCCACTTTTTTTAAAGTTCCAACTATTGGATGACGCATAACAATTGCGTCACAATACTGTTCCATCATTTTTGTCGTATCTTCAATTGTTTCTCCCTTGACAACGGAAGAAGTGGAGAGAGGATTTTGATATTCAACAGTTTGTCCTCCAAGACGTTTTACTGCGGCAGAATTGGAGCTGAAGGTTCTGGTTGACGGTTCAAAAAACATTAAGCCGACTATTTTCCCAGGGAGAATTTTCAATAATTTTTTTGTTGGAGTTTTTTTAATTTTCGCAGCTGTGGCAAAAACTTTTTCAACGGATTTACGATTAAATTGGTCGAGAGAGATAATATCTTTCCCAAAAAAAATCTCAGAATTTTTCATATGTATCTGAGAATAACATTATATTCAATTTTAAAAAAATAGCAAGGGGAAAAAATTGAAGTTATTGATATAATATAAATAGCCGGGGTGGCGGAACTGGCATACGCGCAAGTCTCAAAAACTTGTGAGAGCAATTTCATGAGGGTTCAACTCCCTCTCCCGGCACTAAAATGAGGAGAAAACCAAAAAAAGTAATCAAATAGAGTTTTAAATTAGCATATGCAGTAGGATTAATAACAACTGATGGGTGTTTGTCAAAGGATAAACGTCATATTACCTTAACTTCTACAGATAGACGGCTTTTTCGTACGTTTAAACATTGCCTTGGCAAAAATAACAAAATATCAGAAAATACTCCTAAAAAAAGGTTCAGAAAAAAAGCTTTCAAAGTTCAATTGGGAGATGTAGTGCTTTACGACTTTTTAATCAAGATAGGACTTTTCCCTAATAAATCTCTAACTATAAGTGAATTAAAAATTCCGCAAAAATATTTTATGGATTTTTTACGCGGACATTTAGACGGTGACGGAAACATTATTTTTTATAAGGATAGATATAATACCCATTTAAATCCAAAATACACATATAACAGACTTTTTGTATATTTTACATCTGCAAGTGAAAAACATATCAAATGGTTACAAAAAACTATCATTAAATTGAAAAAAATACACGGAAATATCGATTGTTTAAAATATAAAAATAAAAAAACAAATAATCCTATTTATCGTCTTAAATTTAGTACCAAAGAAGCAAAAATTGTTTTAAATTGGATTTACTATAAACCAAATCTTCCTTGTTTGTTAAGAAAATATCTCATCGCAAAACCATTTCTTTTGTATTCAATTCACAACAAGGAAATGAGTAATTTACGACACAATAATTAAAGATAATAACGATTTATTATATGCATCTAATAATTTGGTTGATATTATGGTTTGGAGCTATGGGCTTACCTAATTATTTGTTTAAGAAATATAATATTACGTATTATGAAAATTCTTGGCAACATACTCTTTTTTTCATAGTTCTCTCACTAATCCTTTTTGTTGTGTATCAAAATCAATTTTTCATATATTTTAATAGTCTTAATATAGGACATTTAATAGCTTTCATATCTTTATTTATACTATGGCTTTTTGTATCGAATCTTTACAAAAAAGATTATTACTCTAAAAAAGAAAGATTTTGTTATCAGTTGCCAAAGTTTTTTGAAATATTCTTCCAAGATATTTTTTTTTGGGTGGCTTACTTACCTTTCGGATTTCTTTAAACTTGTTTGGTTTAGTATTTTTCGTTGTTCATATCCCATCAATATTTCTACTCCCTAAAAAATTCGCTTTCCTCACTATAATTTGTTCATTTTTTGGAGGATTTATTTTTGCATATTTACAATCTCAAGGAATTTTAGGATTCTTAATCGCGCTATTTATACATTTATCATTTTGGGCTATATTACACTATACTCTTTCAAAAAAAGATTTTTTAAGAATAACTCCTTTAAAAAGGTAATCGTTTTTATATCTGCTCGACGTCATGAGGTTTGGATTCAATTAGTGAGCTTTGGGTAATTTGAATAAATTCAGCCTTCTTCCAAGTTTCTATGATATTTTTTGCTCCACAGTATGAAAAACCCGAACGAACGCCCCCCAAGAGTTGATTAATAAATTCAGAGACGTTCCCTTGATATGGAACAACTGCCTCGACTCCCTCGGCCGCATATTCTTTCAAGTCTTTTTTTACTTTAATATCATTTTTCTGGCGATCATGATTAGCCATTAGCGACGCCATACCACGAGTCAGTTTAAATTTTCGGTTATTTTTGAAAAAAGTTAGTGCCGGTGATTCGTCACATCCAGCAAACAATGTGCCAATCATCACAGTTGAGGCACCAACCGCTAACGCTTTTACCATATCCCCAGAATTTCTTATTCCCCCATCGGCAATAATTGGAACATCATATTTTTTCGCGACCTCTGCACATTCAGAAATGGCTGTTAATTGGGGAACGCCTGCGCCGGCTACAATTCTTGTAATACACAGGGCTCCCGGCCCAATACCAACTTTAATTGCTGAGGCTCCATTTTTTATTAACTCTTCGGTTGCTTCAGGTGTAGCTACATTTCCAGCAATAATGTCGACCTTAGGAAATTTTTTATTTAGATCTTTTAAGACCTTAATTAAAAAAATCGAGTGCCCGTGTGCAATATCAATGACAATCACATCGGCTCCAGCTTTAACTAATGCTTCCGTTCTCTCAATATAATCATCTTTTATACCTACGGCGGCTCCGACTAATAGTTTTTCTTTTTTGACATTTTGTACCATTTCAGCTTCTCTTTCAATCGTTGCAAATCGATGAATTATCCCAATTCCTCCCTCGCGGGCCAGTGCAATCGCCATTTCAGTTTCGGTAACCGTATCCATATTGGCTGAAATGACAGGAATTTTTAATTTAATTTTTTTTGTTAGATTTGTGGAAAGATCAACATCCCCTCGGGAAACGATATCGGTCTTCTGAGGAACGAGTAATACGTCGTCAAAGGTTAAGCCTATTTGCTTACGGATATTCATAAAATTACTAATTAACTAATTATTCTAATTGATCTAAAAAATACCCAATAACCAATTATCCTCAATTTGAGATTTGGTCATTATTTAGGTTAATTAGGTCAATTAAAAATTAGAAATTTATAATACAATACTCGCTTCTCTCTCTGGACTCACAGAAACAATTTTAACATTAACTTCTAAATATTTTTCAACAAATTTAATGTACTTCTGACAGTTTACTGGTAATTTTTTAAAAGATTTTATTCCAGAAATATCTTCGGCCCAACCCGGAAAACTTTTGTAAATCGGAGTTAATTTGGAGAGTTCTAAATACCCACACTGACTGAATTCAATTTTTTTACCATTTAATTCGTAGCCAACACAGGCTTTTATCTGTGAAAGTCCTGATAAGATATCTATTTTTGTAATCGCAATTCTGTTAATTGAAGAAAGTTGACAGGCAAATTTTACTGCGGGCAAATCTACCCAGCCAACCCGGCGCGGTCGCCCGGTCGTTGTCCCATATTCATAACCCCGCTCTCTTATATCATCGGCTACTTTATCAAATAATTCTGTGGGCAATGGTCCTCCACCAACTCTCGAAGTGTAAGCCTTAACAACTCCCCAAACCTCGTCAATCTTTTTGGAGGGAACTCCTGATCCAATATTGACGCCACCTTCAATAACGTTTGAAGCCGTCACGTAGGGATATAGACCAAAACTGTTATCTAACATAACCCCATGGGCACCTTCAAGAAGAATTTGTTTTTTTTGTTTTATTGCTTTATGTAAAACTGCAAATGTATCTCCTACCATTGGTCGAATTCTTTCTGCTAATTTTCTAAAAGTCGATAAATAAGTTTCCACCTTTGTTGGGGTTACACCGAAAGCAACCAATATCTTATTTTTTATTTCTGTC
>PCTC01000071.1:10781-11819 GCA_002786595.1 Candidatus Roizmanbacteria bacterium CG22_combo_CG10-13_8_21_14_all_34_12
AAACTTTTCGACAAATAAAGGCCAATTCATTAATTCATAAATTCTGATTCCGTTGTAACTAACTTTATCAGCGTAAGTTGGACCGATTCCTCTCTTGGTTGTCCCCAATTTATTTTTTCCGCGGGCATTCTCATAGGCCACATCTAGTTCTTTGTGATATGGCATTATTAAATGACATCGGGGAGAAATCATCAATTTCTTTTTTAAATTTATCCCCATTTTTTCAAAAATATCCATCTCTTCCATGAGTACTTCCGGATCAATCACAGTCCCATCGGCAATAACAACCGTAGGTTTTTTTTGCAGGATCCCTGAAGGAATTAGATGAAATGGAAATTTTTTTTCGTTGATGACGACCGTGTGGCCGGCATTATTGCCACCGTGGAAACGGACTACGAAATCTGCTTTTGCCGCCATCATATCGACTATTTTGCCTTTTCCCTCATCCCCCCACTGACTGCCAATTACAAGTTTAATCATATTTTTGTCCGTCCTAATATTAGCAATAACTGATAGAATTAGTCAAGGGATAACATTAAATGTTAAACGGTTAAATGTTAAATAAACCATTAAACATTAAATTTTTAAACAAAAATGTGTTTAAGGATTTAAGTTTTATAAGTTTTTTTGACTGTTTAGGTTTTAACAGTTTAACTGTTTCTTTAACCTTTAATATTTAATCTTTAAGATTTAAATGCTTACTTACAGTTTGATTTTATTATTAATAATATCTGTAATCCTTATCTTCTCCTCCAAAACCTTATCCCCAATTCCCTACTTCCCTTCTCAACCCATTGATATGCCTTTAATCGTTAAGGCCTTAAATTTAAAGAATAATCAAACGGTGATTGATCTAGGAGCTGGTGATGGAATTGTAATTTTTAAAGCAGCTCAACAATCTTACAAACAAAAATTAAACACAAAGTTCGTAGCGGTTGAGATCAACTTAATTTTAATCTTAATTATCCACCTCCGCCGATTATTTCATCCAAATAAAAAAAATATTAAAATTGTTTATGGTGATATTTTCAAAATGAA
>PCTC01000061.1 GCA_002786595.1 Candidatus Roizmanbacteria bacterium CG22_combo_CG10-13_8_21_14_all_34_12
TGGGGGGAATAATATGATAACAATTGGAATTTTGCATACAACAATCAGAGGAGATGAAAAATTAATTATTGAGGCGGCAAAAAAAAGAAATATTCAAATAAAATTAGTTGACGTCAGGGAAGAAATATTAAACCGAAAGACATATAAATCAGACTTTAATGTTGCCCTTCAACGTTGTGTATCAACTGTAAAGGGAACCCACGCAACTCGTTTTTTTGAATCGATTAATGTAAGTGTCATTAATAATTCTACAGTTGCAGCAATTTGTGAGGATAAATTTATTACATCACTTCTATTGCAAAAAGCCAATGTCCAAGTTCCCGACTTTGCTATGGTGTTTAACGCATCTCAAGCAATAAAGGCAATTGAAGAAATGGGAGGATTTCCGATTGTCATCAAACCACCACTTGGCTCCTGGGGAAGATTACTTGCAAAAGTAAACGATATTGATGCTCTTGAAGCAATTTTAGAACATAAAAATGTTTTGGGATCACCTCAACAAAAATCATTTTATATCCAACAGTATGTCAAAAAACCTGGTCGAGATATAAGAGCTTTTGTTATTGACGGTGTGACTATATGTGCCATTTACCGTGATTCTCCCCATTGGATAACAAACACAGCCCGTGGCGGAGTTGCATCCAATTGTCCAGTTACTAAAGAAATATTTGACATTTCAAAAAAAGCTAGCAACGTAGTCGGCGGAGGCATTTTATCATTAGATATATTCGAAACCGAAGATGGTTTACAAATCAACGAAATAAATCATACGACTGAATTTAAAAATTCTGAAAAACCAACTAATACTAGTATTTCAGGAGCGATCCTTGATTACAGTATAAAAGTTGCAAAAAAAATATGATCAAAGTATCTATATATGGGGCATCAGGTTACGCAGGGGGAGAAATACTACGCATTTTACTTTCACACCCGAAAGTAACTATTCAACAGGTAACTTCAAGAAAATTTAGTGGACAATTAGTTTCTCAAGTTCATCCTAATTTGAGAAAAAAAACTGATTTAATATTTTCCCATCCTGATCAATTAAAAAAATGTGATCTCCTTTTTGTTGCTCTTCCAAATGGGGAATCAATGAAATATATGACTAATTTAAAAACTTTTGCCAAAAAAATCATTGACCTTGGAGCTGATTATCGATTACGAGAACAAGCTGTTTTTGAAAATTGGTACAAACAAAAACATCTAAATCCGGAAATGTTAGAAAAATTTGTTTATGGAATTGTAGAACTTCATCGTCAAGAGATCAAAAAAACTTCTTATGTTGCAGGCCCTGGTTGTGAAGCGACCGTATCGATTCTTTCCCTTTATCCTTTAATCAAACATAACCTTATCGAGGGAAAAATTATTATTGACGCCAAAATGAGTAGCTCTCAAGCTGGTCTGAAACCGTCCTTTTCATCCCATCATCCTGAACGATCTGGGGTTGTCCGATCTTATATGCCATCAGGTCACCGTCATACGGCTGAAATTATTCAAGAATTATCTCCTTTTGCGAATGATCTTGATGTAGCTATTTCAGCAACCGCGCTTGATATGGTCAGAGGTCTTTTGGTAACTATTCATACCGTTCCTAAAAATGGAATAACCGAAAAAGAAGTTTGGAAAGCATATAGAACCGAATATGCAAACGAGCCATTCATCAGAATTGTAAAAGAGCGCCAGGGGCTTTATCGATTTCCCGAACCAAAGATACTACAGGGCACAAATTTTTGTGATATTGGATTTGAAATGGATACAGTTTCAAAACGATTAGTAGTCATTGGTGCAATTGATAATTTAGTTAAGGGCACGGCAGGACAAGCTGTCCAAGCAATGAACCTAATGTATGGGTTCCCTGAGGAAACGGGCTTAGAATTCCCCGGACTTCATCCTATTTAATCATATGAACTTTAAAGGCGTTATTGATACCACATTTCGGGACGGTCAACAATCTCCTCTTATGTTTGACGCCTATAAATATCGGTTCACGTTTGAGGACAAGAAAAATCTGATCTACGGATTGATCCAACTAGGGGTAAGAAATTTTGAATTTTTTGCACCTAACGTCAGTAAATCAGAAGCACGTGGTTTTGCTAATATAAAACAATATGTTACTTCATTAAACATTCCTGGGATACGATTTTTGGCTCACTGCCGCTGTCACCCTTCAGATATTGAAGAGTCGATAAAAGCAGGTTTTGATGGCCTAAATCTATATATTGGCATGACCCAATATGCACAACAATTCAGCCACGGAATGAAATTCACCGAAATCATATCTAACGTCAAAAAAATTATTGAAACAACTAGAAAATTTTATCCTAACCTTTATCTTCGTTTTAGTGCTGAAGATAGTTTTCGTACGCCGCTGCAAGATATTTTTCAAATGTATGACGAAATTTATAAAAGCGTCGATACCTTTGGTATGCCAGATACCGTTGGAGTTGCTACTCCGACTATAGTCAAAGAAAGATTATTGGAGGTAAAAAAAAGGTACCCAAAATCTGATATTGAATGCCACTTTCATAATGACCGAGGATATTCTCTTATTAATGCTGTCACTGCCGTTCTAAACGGTGCTTCATACATAGATACATCTATTTGGGGAATGGCTGAACGATCAGGAATAACTTCTGTCACCGGCCTTCTGCTAAACTTGTTTTATGAGAATAAGTCATTATGTAATAAATATGATTTAAAACTTTGTTATTCCCTGAACATATTAATGGGTTCGATCATAAAATTACAAGTGTCACCTACTGAGCCAGTTTCAATTACTAATCGTACCCACACAGCTGGAGTCCATCAAAAAGCAGTGCTTAATAATCCATACGTTTATGAAGCTCATAATTTAAAAAATTTTGGCGTTGATAAAAAACAATTATTTTTAGGACCGTTAAGCGGAAAAAATTTAATTTATTATTATCTGAGAGAAATAGAATATTACGATTTGACTCAAGAGCAGGCTGCTGAAATTGCGAAAGAATTTAAATCAAAATCAGCGGAAATGAATAAAAAAAATAAGCCTGAGGCAGTGCTGGAAAAAATTGTTGGACAATATAATCTGCCAAAACTTTTGATCAAAAAAGAGTATCTCAAAAATAGAGTTGAAAATTTAGATTAACAATATGGGGCAAACGATCGCTGAAAAAATATTTTCCCAACATGTAGGAAAAAAAATTTACGCAGGAGATTTTGCAATTGCAAAACTTGACCTTGTTATGGCTCACGACACAACTTGCGCCTGGGCAATTGACCCGTTTTACGAAATTGCTAAAAAAGTTTGGGACAAGAAAAAAATCTTCATCCCTTTTGACCATGCTTTTCCGGCCCCAAATGTTCAGATGGCTAAATTACAATCTAAAATTAGAAAGTTTGCAAGAGAACAAGGAATTCCAATCACGACTGATGGCGTCTGTCACCAAATAATGTCTGAACGGTTTATAAATCCAGGTAATTTAATTCTTGGTGCCGATTCACATTCTCCAACCGGTGGAGGTTTGGGGGCTTTAACAATTGGCGTTGGTTCAACCGATGCTGCAATTGCGATGGCTACCGGCACCTGTTGGTTTCGAGTACCACAGACTATAAGGATCAACATTAAAGGAAAATTAAAAAAAGGCGTATTTTCGAAAGATGTTATTTTGATGATTGCTAAAAAATTTGGTCCGGAAGGTGGTAACTATAGAGTGTTAGAATACGATGGTGAAACAGTCCGTAATTTTTCCGTGCCCGCCCGTTTGACTTTAACCAATATGTCAGCGGAAATGGGAGCAAAGGCCGCCATTATTGAACCAGATGAAGAGACAGAAAAATATTTAAAAGAAAATCAACGACCATATATTTTTGATAAAAAATCGTTATGGAGTGATGAAGACGCGGTTTACGAAAAAGTAATGAACTTTGATGTTTCTGATCTTACTCCACAGATTGCCGAACCACCGGATATTGATCGAGTCAAAACTGTAGAAGATGTTGAAAAAAAGAAAATAAAAGTTGATCAGGTATTTATTGGCTCCTGTACAAACTGCCGGATTGGGGACCTAGACGTTGTTTATAAAATGTTCCAAAAAAATGATTTGAATCCAAATGTGCGGACTATCATTACTCCCGCTTCAAAGCTTGTATTTTTACAAGCTTTAGCCAAAGGTTATATAGAATTTTTTACTAAAAAAAACGCCATTATTTTAACTCCAGGTTGTGGTCCATGTTTGGGACGACACGGAGGAGTTTTGTACGATAACGAAGTTTGTGTCTCAACCAGCAATCGTAATTTTACCGGAAGAATGGGCAGTCCGAAAGCATTGATATATTTAGCCAGTCCGGCAACGGCTGCGGCTTCGGCAATTACCGGTTATATCACCGACCCAGGAAAATATTTATAATTTTAAAAAATAATCATGAACTGGATTTTTGGAAATAATATAAACACCGACCTTATTACACCAGGACGATACAATATTACAACTGATGCAAAAGAGTTGGCCAAAATAGCCTTCATTGAACATCGACCAAATTTCGCCAAAACGGTTAAGAAAGATGATTTTATTATTGCCGGAAATAACTTCGGTTGTGGGTCTTCCCGTGAAACGGCCGTTACTGCTCTTAAAGCTTGTGGAATAAAGGCTATCATAGCTAAATCATTCGCGAGAATTTTTTATCGTAACTGTATCAACCAAGGTCTATTAGCAATCGTTGGTGAAACCAAAAATATTGGGCCAAATGATAAAATCAAAATCGATATAAAAAATGTCCCACCACTAATGACTAAGCTTTATGAGACGGGAGGAATCATTCCATATTTAAAGAAAAATGGGTTGGACTCGCTAAAAAAACTTTTTCTAAAAACATGAAAAAAAAATATCAAATATGTTATATGGGAGGAGATGGTATTGGACCTGATGTCACAATTGAGTCGATCAGACTTCTACAGGCTACCGGAATCAGTTTTAATTTTGTTCAAGCTGAAATCGGTTTTGAAGCTTATAATAAATATGGCACTCCACTGCCCCAAAAAACAATTGAAATTTGCAAAAAAAGCGATGCAATATTATTCGGTGCTATTACTACCCCACCAAATATTAAAGGATATTTTAGTCCAATTGTCCACTTACGAAAAAATTTGGATCTTTATGCAAATGTCAGACCTTTTAAATCACTACCTATCCCTAATCAAAAACCGGGAATAGATTTTATTATAGTTCGTGAAAATACCGAGGATCTTTATGCAGGTCAGGAACGGCTAACAAAAGAGGGGGCAATTGCCGAAAGAGTTATCACTAAAAAAGGTTGTGAGAAAATTATAAAATTTGCTTTTGAACTTGCTAAAAAACAAAATAGAAAAAAGGTGACAGTTGTTCATAAAGCCAATATTTTGAGAATTACCGACGGCTTATTTTTGGATATTGCTAAGAAAATTTCCCAGCGCTATCCACAAATAATAATGGAGGAAATGCTTGTTGACTCCTGCGCCATGCAGCTTATTAAAAAAACTGAGGCTTTTGATGTTATTGTTACGACCAATATGTTTGGTGATATCTTATCAGACGAAGCAGCGGGATTAACGGGGGGACTCGGAGTAGCCGCCAGCGGTAACATGGGAAATAATCAAGGATTGTTTGAGCCTGTTCACGGTTCAGCACCGAAATACGCCGGAAGAAATATCGCTAATCCGATGGCCAGTTTTCTTTCATCGGCCATGATGCTTGAATTTTTGGGCGAAGATAAAATGGCACAAAAAATAAGAATATCCATTAAAAAAACAATAGAGTTGGGCCTTACGACTAAAGATTTGGGTGGGAAATTAAAAAGTTCCGAATTTACTGATAAAGTTATCAACAACTTATGATCCTTATTAAAATCGGTGGCGGAAAAAAAATCAATCTTAATTATATCTGTGAAGATATTAAAACTCTTACTGATCAGGGTGAAAAAGTTGTTCTTGTTCATGGTGCCAGCGTCATC
Organism: Candidatus Roizmanbacteria bacterium CG22_combo_CG10-13_8_21_14_all_34_12; assembly: GCA_002786595.1. Lineage (GTDB taxonomy): Bacteria > Patescibacteriota > Microgenomatia > UBA1406 > GWC2-37-13 > GWC2-37-13. The sequence continues at coordinate 5,965 of PCTC01000061.1, forward strand.
CGTGATGAAATAGCAAAGAAAATCGGAGCCCCAACTAAAACTATTACCTCCCCAACTGGGATAAGTAGCGTCTATACGGATAAAACAGCCATTGATGTTTTTTTAATGGCTTATCCTGGGCTTGTTAATAAAACAATTGTTGCTAGACTACAATCATATGGAGTAAATGCAGTAGGACTTTCGGGAATCGACGGACAACTATGGAAAGGAAAAAGAAAGGTAAATGTTTATTCCAAAGAGGGAGTTAAAACCAAATTGATTACAGATAATATGACTGGAAAGGTGACACAAATAAATATTAATTTGATTAATTTACTTTTGAATAATAAATATTTACCAGTTGTTTGCCCGCCAGCCTTGAGTGAAGAAAACGAAATAATAAATACTGATAATGATTGGGCAGTTGCTGTAATGTCCGGTGCCTTAAAAATTGAAAAAATGGTTGTACTATTTGAAGCGCCCGGACTTTTGAAAAAATTTGGCGATGAATCCTCTTTAATAAAAATTGTTAATAAAGACAAACTGGATACATATTTAACCTATACCCAAGGTAGGATGAAGAAGAAATTACTGGGAGCCAAAGAAGCATTTACTCAAGGATTAAAAAAATTATATTGGTCGGATGGTCGAATAAAAAACCCTATTATAAACGCCCTTAAGGGAACGGGTACTATTATTAGTTAATTTTTTATTTATGAAAAATTATCAATTTCTTCAGCAAAAATATACTGTCAATACTTATGTAAACCGAGGTATCACTTTTGTTCGTGGTGAAGGAGTCTATTTATATGATGATGCAGGAAATAAATATTTGGATATGATGAGCAACTATGGTGTCAATATTTTTGGTCATGGAGATAAACAAATCTTAAAACAACTGGAGCAACAACTTAGATTGTTGACAACTTTACACGGAAGTTTTAATAACGATAAGAGGGCGGAAGCATCAGAAATGCTAATCAAACGTTCAGGGCAATCTTATACGAATGTATATTGGTGCAACTCTGGAGCCGAAGCAAATGAAGCAGCTATGAAATTTGCTGTAGTAGCAACTGGAAAAAAGAAAATTATTACTTGTGACCATGGTTATCACGGAAAAACTCTCGGAGCCTTATCAGTTACTTATGGGGAAAAATACCGTAAACCTTTCCTCCCCCTTCTTTGGCATGTTGAGTTTATCCCTCATGATGATCTTGAAGCCTTGAAAAAAACAATTGATAAGGATACAGCTGCTTTTATCGTTGAGCCTATCCAAGGCGAAGGCGGGATATATGTGCCCGATAAAAATTATTTAAAAAAAGTCAGGCAAATATGTGACGAACGTGGAGTAATTCTTATTATTGATGAAGTTCAAACCGGGATGGGAAGAACCGGAAGTCTTTTATGTTCGCAACAATTTGGCGTTGAGGCTGATATCTTAACTTTAGGTAAAGGATTAGCCGGCGGAATACCTATTGGTGCTACTCTTATCAATAACAAAGTTTCCACTGTTATTTTTAAAGGCCTCCATACTTCAACATTTGGAGGGAATCCTTTAGCCTGTGCTGGTGTAATTGCAACTCTAGATAAAATAGAAGGAAGTCTACTTAAACATATAACGGAAATGGGCTCATATTTTATTAAAGAATTAAAAAAAATTAAGTCTTCGTCGATCCTTGGAGTTCGGGGTCAAGGTTTAATGATCGGCCTAGATGTTAAAATCGATCGGAATAATTTATTAAAAAAACTGCAGGGAGAAAAAATATTAGCCATTCCTGCCGCTGATACGGTGGTTAGATTTTTGCCACCTTTAATTATTGAAAAAAAACATGTTGATTTAGTTATCAGTGTTTTAAAAAAAGTTCTATAAATATGTGCAGATTTTTATTAGCAAAGTCAAAACTGTCAATCAATCCAGAAAAAATATTAAAGTCCTTTGCTAGAATGGCAGAGAATAGCAAAGCTTTTGACGGAGATTGGCAGGGTGACGGCTGGGGTTTTTCTTGGCTAGAAAATAATAAGTGGAATGAATATAGATCTCTTAAACCAATTTGGAAAGAAAAAGATAAATTTTCAAAATTTCCAGAGTCTAATATTTTTTCTATTCATGCAAGAAGTGCTTCTTTTCCCCAACATAAAAATAATATTGAATATAACCAACCTTATACAAACGAGTCTTATTCTTATGTTTTTAATGGACTACTTAAAGGAGTTGCACTTTCTCTTCCGGGGGATATTGGAGCACAAAAAATATGGCAGCTTTTTAATAACTATCTTAAAAAGAATAATCTTACTCAAGCCTTAAACAAAACTGGAGATATTTTGAAAAAAAATTCTCAAAATATTCAGGCTTTAAATATTGGAATCGCTGGAAAAAATACCATTTCGGCGTATTCATATTTTACTACCCATCCAAATTATTACTCTCTTCAATATTCAGATAACTCCGATGTAAAAATTATTTGTTCAGAGGTAATAGATGGGTTTAATTTTAAATCACTTCCAACAAATTCTTTAATTACTTTTTAAGTATTCATGATAGAATTAAACTCTTATGATCTGGCCAGACCGCGAAGCAAAAAGATTGAAGGAAAGAAATTTACCCCTTGAGTGGGCCGATGATATGAAAACGCCTTCCGGCCGTGTCCACGTTGGATCTCTCCGCGGAGTGATTGTTCATGACTTAATTTATAAGGCTTTAAAAGATATTGAAGTCAATGCAAAATTTTCTTATGTTTTTAACGATATGGACCCGATGGACGGAATGCCTAGTTACCTTGATGCCAACAAATGGGGAAAACATATGGGTGAACCTCTTTATAAAATTCCTTCACCCGAACCAGGATTTAAATCTTTTGCCGATTATTTTGCCAAAGAATTTATCTCTGTTTTTAATTCCATCAACTGCCATCCTCAAATTATTTGGTCTTCAGAGTTACACCGAGCTGGCAAAATGAACGAAGTTATCAAACTGATTCTTGATAAGGCCGATGTTGTCAGAGATATTTATAAAAAAGTTGTAAAAAAAGATCGAGCGTCAAATTGGTTTCCCTATAATCCAATTTGTGAAAAATGTGGAAAAATTGGCACGACCAGTGTCTATAAATGGGATGGAAAATATGTTTATTATAAATGTGAGGAAAAGATGGTTGAATGGGCAGAAGGTTGTGGGTATGAAGGGCAAGTTGAACCAATAAATGAAAATGGCAAACTAGTTTGGAAATTAGACTGGCCCGCTCATTGGAAAGTAATCGGAGTAACCATTGAATCTTCTGGTAAAGATCACATGTCTTCCGGCGGTTCTTATGATATGGGAATTCATTTTTGTAAAAATATCTTAGGGACAGTCGCACCAGATGCCCTTGGAGGCTATGAGTGGTTTACTATTGGCGGTAAAAAAATGTCATCTTCCAAAGGTATTGGTAGTTCTGCTAAAGAAGTTTCCCAAATATTACCCCCTGATCTGCTCAGATTTTTGTTGGTTCGAACTCCAATCAAGACTCATCTCGATTTTGATCCGGTCGGCGATACCATCCCCAATCTTTTCGACGATTATGACCGTTGTCTCAACGCGTATTTTCTAAAGTTAGAAAATAATTTACCAAAAGATAAAGCTGGAGAAGTTGCCGCCGACTATGCCAGAATTATTGAGCTGTCAGAAGTTAAACCTCTTCCAAAAATCAGACTTTATATTCCTAGATTTAGGACGATTATTAATTTATTAAAAGCAAAAAATGAAGATTTAACAGTTTTTTTTGAAACTCAAAAAAAAATAAAATTGTCTTCTGAAGAAAAAGCAATCCTTGAGGAACGGATAAAATATGCAAAAATTTATTTAGAAAAATATAGTCAAGAGAAAATAGATTCGGTGAATTCAAAGGAATTCCTCCCTTCTGAAAAACAAAAAAAATTTATTTTTCAGTTAACTAGTCAACTGAAAATGATAAAAAATATGGAAGATAAGGATTCTGTTCAAAATGCAATATTTGTTAGCATCAAAGAATCAGCCATTAATCCAAAAGAGGCTTTCACTGCGTTCTATCAAACTTTAATAAATAAACCATTTGGCCCAAAAGCCGCCGATTTGATTCAAGAATTTGGGATTGAAAAAGTTATTAAATTATTAAATAGCAATAGAGTAGTCATAAATATAAAAACTACTCACTTATTCCCAATCATTGATAAACCTGAAATCTTTTCAATCGATGGAGAAGTAGCCAAGAAATATCCATCAATTAATATTGGAATTGCCGTAATTAAAAATATTAATATTAAAAAATCCGACCCAAATCTTGTTGCTGAGATTGACCAATTTGTCAAATCACAATCCCATTTGTCCAATGAAGTTATTAGTGCATACCCTGAAGTAACCACATATCGAAAACTTTATAAAGAGATGGGGATTGATTGGCATTCCCGTCGTCCGTCACCTGAGGCATTGCTAAGAAGAATTTCCCAAAAAAAAGATCTTTACCAGATCAATACCTGCGTTGATGCATACAACTTGATCGTCATGAAAAACCGGGTTTCTGTCGGTGCTTTTGACTATGATAAATTTGCTTTCCCAACCGTTATGAGATTTCCAAAAGAGGGTGAAGAAATTTTATTATTGGGGGATCATGAGCCGACCAAATTTAAAGAAACAGAACTTGCCTATTTTGATCAAAACGGTGGTTATAATATTGACTTCAACTACCGCGATGCTCAAAGAACGGCGGTAACCGAAAACACTAAAGATATTCTTCTAAACATTGATGGCGTCTATAACATCACCCGTGAAAAAGTCGAGCAGTCGCTGAAAGAATCAATTGAAATTATCACAAAATATTGTGGCGGCACTGTTGAATTTGCCGGAGTCGTTTCAGCAAAGCAAAAATAAAAAGTGAAAAAAATTTTAATTGCCTCCACTAACCCCGGTAAAATCACTGAAATAAAAATTGGTCTTCAAGAATTAGAAAAACAAGAAATTAAGATACTCACATTAAACGACGTTATAGTGGGGGACAAGGAACCGGGAGTCAAGTATCGACGTTGGTTAGACTATGAAG
>PCTC01000019.1:0-1455 GCA_002786595.1 Candidatus Roizmanbacteria bacterium CG22_combo_CG10-13_8_21_14_all_34_12
ACAATAATTTTGCCAGTCAAGGGGGATCGATTAATTTTTCAAAAACGTCAGTTTATGGAAAAATTCCAAAACAGGGCTTTACCATCAGACCAATTGATATTGAAAAAAATCCATTGGAACAAGAATCTAATTGGAAAAAAGAAACAACGACAGAAAAAATTCGCTATGAAAGTACGGATAAAATAATTGGTTCAATCTATGATCTAAATTCATTTAGTCAAGATTTGGCTTATGCCATAAGTTTTAGATCAAAAAATATCTCAGGATTGCCTCTTAGGATTTGTGTAAAAAGTTTATATTCCAGAAGATGTGAAATATATGATGAACTTTCAAAAAATAAAGATTGGAATACGGATATTTTTGTCCTCCCGCCAATGAACCAGGGTTTAGGATATAAATTAGATATAGGGAATATCTCTCTTAGTAGCATATCAACTATCAATGAGCTTTCAGAAATAAAAATCGTCCCTCTCCCCTATTATTATTTGAAAGGAATTCACATTGAAAAACCTAACTTTGAAAGAAAAATTGAACAAATAATACCTGTCAATTTTACTGATTTTGGATTTGTTAAAATTATTAATCTTCCTTTTGATATATCCGATCAATCTACTATTACTTTGAATCAGGCGTTTGAAAAAGGCTGGATTGCTTTCGCCGATGGAAAGATTCTTGAACATGTTAAAGTAAACAACTGGGCAAACGGATTTAAGTTTAATCAGGCAAGTCAGTCAGAGTCAGTTGAATCAGGAAAAACAAGAACTGATTCAACTGGTTTAACTGATTCAACCGATTTAACAGTGTACATCATCTTCTGGCCACAGTATTTGGAGTTTTTGGGATTTGGATTTTTGGCCCTAACTTTAATATTTATATTGTTATACCGACCTAAAATTAATGTTGACGAAAAAAATAATTAGGTTTATAATACTTTCATATGAAAAGTCAAAAACAAAAAATCTCAGAATATAACGTTATCTTTCAAGAAGAAAAGGAAGGTGGATATTCTGTTTGGGTGCCAGAATTACCTGGTTGCGCTTCTCAAGGAGAGACTTTTGATGAAGCCTTGATTAATGTTAAAGAAGTCATCCAACTTTACCTTGAAGAAACAAAAAAAGAATCTCCTGTATTGTCCTACAAAAAACAATTTGTTGTTCCGGTACAAATCTATGCCTAAACTACCCGTTGTTTCTGGAAATGAAGCATTCTGACGGAAGAGTCGTTACAATCCCGCTAAAAAAAGAGATTAAAAAAGGCACTCTCAAAAAAGGAATTCTTAACCCTCTTAATATTACTGTTGAGGAATTAATCGGTTTACTTAAATAAATTACTCCCTCCGGCTGGGTTGCTTTTGCCGACGGAAAGATTCTTGATCATGTATTAATCAATAACTGGGCGAATGGATGGAAGTTAGTGGCTAGTGATCAGTGGCTAGTGAATAGTGAAAAAAAGTCA
>PCTC01000019.1:1473-2237 GCA_002786595.1 Candidatus Roizmanbacteria bacterium CG22_combo_CG10-13_8_21_14_all_34_12
AGTTACTATCATCTTTTGGCCACAATACTTGGAGTTTTTTGGGTTTGGATTATTGGTAATTGCCCTTATTTACATATTCTTCAAGAAAGAATAAATGGAGTTTTGTTTTCTTTTATAAGAGATTTCAATTTTCCCGAGACATTTAATTCTTTTGGTAAAATGCCTATTATTTCGATACTAATAGGTCTTTCTTGCTTATCTTTTACAATCACATCATTACGATCAGAAGCGTCAACTTCCTCACTAGAAAATGCATTTTTTGGATCTCCCCACCAAATATTCATCGTATTTCCAATTGGATCGAAATAAATTTTTACTTTGGCCATATTTTCTCTCCTTTTCTTTTTAGTTTTGATGTTTTATAAATTGTAATAACGAAACCATGATTATTAAGATATTTTACCACAACCACTAAAAAATTTTCATCAAGATCTTTATAATAAAGATGTATAAAAGGATCCTGTACACTTTTTCTGACTTCATCAGGATTTTGTAAAAGATCTATTACCTCAGCTTGAGAAACCTCAAGTTCTTTGTGCTTGATAAGAAAAATTTTGTTCCAATAAGCTCTTGTTGTTCTAATGTGCTTTCCAAAAATATCTTTTACCTCAAAAAGTAAGTCTGATTTCTGAATATCGAACATAGATAAATAATATCAAATTTTTAAGTAAACTTCTTGATCATGTATTAATCAATAACTGGGCGAATGGATGGAAGTTAGTGGCTAGTGATCAGTGGCTAGTGAATAGTGAAAAAAAGTCAAT
>PCTC01000019.1:2253-4455 GCA_002786595.1 Candidatus Roizmanbacteria bacterium CG22_combo_CG10-13_8_21_14_all_34_12
TTCTTAAACTCAGACATTAATAAATTCGTCTCTGTTTACCCCACTCTCACGAAGAATTGCGGATAAAGTTCCCTTTTTGAGATCTGTCAGATGAAGTGGGATGACCGCTCGTCTTTTTGTTATTGGATGAAATAAAATAATATGACTCCCTGATTACCTATCAACAATAAAACCTAACTTTTCAAATTTCTTTAACACTTGCTTAGGTTTCAAAACGGGCAGTTTAGGCATAAGAAATATTTATCTTTGAGGGATTAATATTGATTTGTGAATAAAAAATATTTTCCTCAGTTGGAATTTCTTCGTTATGGACACTTAAGCTTTCAACATATAATTTAATTGCGTCATTAACCATTTCTCTCGCTTCCCCTAAATTTTTTCCATAAGAAACACAACCTGGAAGCATTGGCACAAAAACAGTATAGCCTCCTTCTGGCTCTTTTTGAAAAACTGCAGTGTAGTTTAAAACTTTTTGTTTCATATGTAAACATTATAACATGAATAAAATTCTGCTTGTCAGCAACTGGGCTAACGGTTTCCGCCCTCCTTCATATGAAGCTATGGAAGGATAAACAGTTAATTGTTATATTATAAATCCTTTATCAAACTCCCTACTTTCACCTTCAAAGTTTTGGAAATGCAATGAAGGAACTTTACCGATGGATTAGCTTTCCCCTCCTCAACTTCAGCAAGATAGCTTCTGTCAACCTGCGATCTGTCCGCGACCTGATGTTGAGATAGTTTTAGTTTTTTTCTATGAGATATAATATTTTCACCTAATTTTTTGTAATAAAAATTTCCACGTACCATGGAGAAATAATATTGGAACGAAAGATTAAAATCAGTAGGTTATAACCTACAAAAGTCATACTTTAGATTGGTATAACAGAATATTTATGCTGATATATCATTTTTTATACTTCTCTTAACAGGTTATATATTTTTATCTTTAAAACTCGATAGATCTTATTAAGAACTTTTACAGATGGGTTGGCAAACCCCTTCTCTATCTTAAAAAGATATGAACGATATCACACAGAAGACACAGCTGTTCTTGAATTAGTTTCTTTCTCTCTCTAAATTTAAGAATCATTTTTCCCAGATTGCTATGAAAAGCTAATCAATTTTATATAATTGACAAAAAAATATAGAGTAGTAAAATGAAATCATGATTACAGACAAGGATGTAAAAAAATTGAAAGAAGTTTTTGCAACGAAAGATGATTTGAAAGCTTTAGATAAAAGATTTGACCGAATTGATAATAATATAGAAAGTCTAGTCAAAGATGTCGTTACCGTTATCGAAATGGTTGGAGACACCAACCAAAAGCTTGACAAAATTAACAATAAAATTACAGAGAATGACGATATTTTAGAAAATCATGAAAAACGGCTTGATAAGGTCGAAGATAAGGTCTTCTAAGCGACCTAAAACTACTCTAAATAGAAGATGGGTTTGTTTTTGTTTTTATAACTAGTGATAATTTAAAAATAAGGAAACGATATTTGGAATTAAGACTGAAGACCGTCGCAAACACGTTTATATCATTGGTAAAACCGGCGTTGGTAAATCTACTTTGATTGCCAATATGGCAATCGACGATATTCGCAAAGGCCGTGGGGTTGAGATCTATCAGAAACTATTCTTGATTTTATTCCAAAAAGATGGATGAATGACGTTGTTTATCTTGAACCTTTTGATACTGAACGTCCTTTTTCTCTAAATGTTTTGGAGATTAGAAATAAACAGCAAAAAGACTTGGTTGCTTCCGGAAATGTAATTTTGACCTTACTTGATTCACCCGGAGCAACTCTTGTGGATATCTTATCTCTTTTATCAAACGCTGAATATCGAAAAAAGATCGTCCGTTCTCTTTCCGATCCTGTCTTAAAAAATTTCTGGGAAAAAGAATTTGCAAAGATGCCCGACCGCTTGAAGGACGAAGCGATTTCCCCGATCCAAAATAAAGTCGGTCAATTCGTTACTTCCAAGATGATCATGAATATAAACAACTTCGCCACTTCCATCTATGAAAAATGATAATCGCGAGAGAATCATCAAACTTTCTAAGGAGAAATATGGGAGGAAGGTGTAAATAATTCCTTTTAACTAAATCTCATCTTGCAACTGCGACGGGTGCAGAATTTGCTGCTGTGTGAATTTTTTGGAGGACGTCATCCATTGCTTTTTTATCGTTTGCG
>PCTC01000019.1:4493-5957 GCA_002786595.1 Candidatus Roizmanbacteria bacterium CG22_combo_CG10-13_8_21_14_all_34_12
GTTATACCGTCAACGCCACTTCCAACTATTAGACTAACGATAGTATCTCTCTCTACTCTAGCCTCTGCCAACTCATTTATCAAGTCGACATCCCCTGCTCTTAGTGCGTTTCTTTCTGCTTCGGTATAAACATCTTCTAAATATTCCATAAGGGATAAAGACGTGTCAGGTTCTATCGCCTTGCCTTCGGCAAGGTTTTTAATCGCTTCAATATACTTTTTCTTAATCTCTTCCGTCAAAGTAACATCTTGCTGAATTAACGATATTAAATTATTGAAACTATGTTCTTGGTTCATATATTTTTAAAATTAACTTTGTTTCTTACCGATTCTTCCGGCTGCCTGCCAAATCCGACTCGCTCTTTCTCTACCAGCTGCTGCAGCTACGGCCGCATAAGGGGCTAACGTGTTAACTATTGATCCAGTTTTTTTAAGATTTTCTATAACCCTTGGCGCGTTATTAATCAAATCTTTAGCTTGATGAACCATATTCCAAGCACTGTTTTGTTGTCCTATCGATGCATCACCCCCAGGTATATTACCCGCGCCTACCTGTCCAACAAAAGTTTCTGCAGTAGTTTTTGCTAATCCAAGAGCAGTTTTAAGATTTTCTGGAGCTAAGTCCAAAGCACGTTGCGTTGCCATTTCTTTTAGATGAATCATATCAGTTAACTTATCCATTCCCTTAACTGCCAAAATTGCTAATCCCGCAGCCTCTGCGTGGATAACTCCTTCGTCTAGAACTTTAGTAGTCGCATCTCCTCCCCTAACCGATCCAAATAGCCACTTTGCCGTTCTTACCGGAGTACCAATTCCAACACGATATTTTTTTGTTCTTGTTCCTAATTTAGAATCTGCCTGTTTTTTAGCTGCTTCCTGTAATTCTCTTTGATATTGAAGAGAGTCCATCCTGGCACCAACTCTTTCAATAGCTCCTCGCCTTCCTGATTTAACCGAAGCTTGTAGTCCTTTATCCTTCAATGCTTTTGAAGTCACTTCAACACCAAGTTCGGACTTCATAAGACTTGACAAAATATTTCCCTCATCCATTAATTTTTGCTTTAACAGTAAATCTCTCGCTTTTTTTTCGGTTTCGACTTCTTTATTGTTTTCCGCAATTCTTCGAATTACTTTTCCATCGGCTCCAATTTCAACTCCTAATTTGCTTTCCGCGCTTTTTATAAGTCCTTCAGAGGTTTTTAATGCCAACCAGCGAGCTGGATCTGTAAATTCTATCTTTCCAAACTTGATTTTCAAATCTTCTAATCTTTGTTTTTTATACTGATCTACAGTATCATTCGTCCTAAGATGTTGTGGTACCCCCTCCAATAACTTATCAAGATGTCCCGCAGCTTTATTTTCTAATTCTGCCAGTTTTCTCATGTCAGCAGGTTCAGTTGATTTAAGTAATCTTTCCCACTCTGTATCGACTTTTACATTTAACTTGTCTTTTTCTCTTTCCACG
>PCTC01000065.1:0-2326 GCA_002786595.1 Candidatus Roizmanbacteria bacterium CG22_combo_CG10-13_8_21_14_all_34_12
AAATTTGGTGCATCCGCTCTTTTGATGCCAAAACACGTGCCTATGCCCGTATCTGGGGCATGTCTCGACTATTTAAGGAAGTAGCCGGACTTGAGCCAAATTATATTATTGAAGTAATTGCCCAAAGATTTGATAAACTTGACTCACGGGAAAAAATTAAAACATTAATTCATGAATTGATGCATATCCCAAAAACATTTTCCGGCGCCTTGTTGTCACACCGTGGCCCTCATCATGAAATCAATGACCGAGAGGTAGAGAAAATTTTGAGAAATCTAAACTCTGGATCCCCGTCTTCACGGGGATGACAACATAATGTATATGAAAAAAATAATTATCATTATCATCGGTATTTTTTTAGCGTTAGGAGTATTCTATTTTTTAAAAATCCCTCAATCTAATAATAAAGCCGGCCTTTTGCCTTCTCCAAAACCAGAAAAAACTACTTACAACTTTCTCCTTTTGGGGTTTGGTGGCGGAGTTCATGAAGGGACTTATCTAACCGACACAATTATGGTTGCTCATGTTGACACAAAAATAAAAAAAGCCACTCTTTTTTCAATTCCCCGGGATCTTTGGGTGAGCCTTCCCACTAAGTCAGGTGCGGATTTCCACACAAAAATAAATGCTGTGTATCAACTCGAGCTTTTCCCCAAAGATTATCCCGATCTTAAGCAAACATCAACAAAAATAGTTGTTTCCCAAATTACCGGTCTTCCAATTGATGGCTATGTTAGTGTTAATTTTGAAGGTTTTACTAAAGTAATTGATATTTTGGAAGGAATTGATGTTGAAGTCAAAAGATCATTTACAGATCTGGAATACCCAATTGAAGGCAAAGAAAAAGAATTGTGTGATAAAGAAACAGAAGATCTTTTTAAAAAAGCCGAACCCTTTACTACCCCCGGATTTAATCCTGAAGAGCGGAATCAACTGTTTAAGGATGAACCAAAGTTTGAAGAGTTTATGAAAAATGCGACTGACTCACCAGAGCTTGTCTTTCCCTGCCGTTACGAAAAATTAGAATTTAAGGCAGGGGCAAATCATTTGGATGGGACAATGGCATTAAAATTTGCCCGATCACGCCATTCACCGGACGACGGTGGCGATTTTAATCGTGCCCTCCGTCAACAACAGGTAATTGAAGCTATTAAAAATAAAGTTATTAATCTTGGCTTTATTCCCAAAATCATTCCTTTGATGAATGAATTCAAAGACGATGTTAAAACCGATATTGGTTTAAATATCATTAAGAAATTGATCAGCCAAGCTGATAAGGTTAAAGAATATAAAACAACAACCTTTGTTTTGACAGACCAAAATGTCTTAAAAAACACAATCTCCGATGACAGGCAATATATTTTGATTCCACGAGAAGGAATGGATAATTGGAAGGGTATACAAAAAATAATTAATTCTACATCATCAGCTTCATTTAAGTAATTTCCTTGATTTTTTTAATTACTTGATCAATATTTCCATAAATTGTTGCTCCGGCGGCATTTTTATGACCGCCACCGCCAAATTTCTTGGCAATAACTGACACGTCCACCGATTTAGAACGAAAACTAACTGCAAATTTATCTTTTTCAAATTCAACGGCCATAATGCCAAAATCAAAGTTTTTTATGCTACGAGCAAACAGATTAGCGACTATTTCTCTGGCTCCCCGTTGTTTTCCAAATTTAATAAAAGTTTCATTATCTAAAACAGAATAGACATATCCGTTACCTTTTTGCATTTTCGTCAAAAACTCACCGATTAGCTGAATTAAATCAAAATCAAAACTATCAAATGACTGTTCAACTATTTTGTTCTTATCTGCACCTGAATTTAACAGCTCGGTCGCAATTTGAAATGTTTTTTTAGCATTTTTTTCATATTTAAAAAATACCGTGTCACTGGCTATTCCGGCAAAAATTGAAGTAGCTATTTTGAAATCAATTATCACATTCCAGTCCAATAATATTTGATAAACTATTTCCGCTGTTGAGGAAGCCTCAATGTCTAAAAGTTTTAATAAGCAGTCACTCCAATTGTTGGTTTGATGATGATCTACAATTATTTTTTTCATATCGGGTAATTTTATTTCTTTACTGCCGGTGACAATGTCGTAAGATCCGGAATCCAAAATCAAAAACAGATCGTAGGGGCGGACCTCCGTGTCCGCCCACGTTTTAAAATCAATTGTTTCAACCAAATCAGCGCCTTTGAGGAATTTATAATTCTCAGGAATTTCATGAGGACAAATTAAAGTAACTTTCTTTTTCATTTTTATAAGAGCTTGATAAAGGGCAGTCGCCGATCCAATCGAATCAAGATCGGG
>PCTC01000065.1:2353-4334 GCA_002786595.1 Candidatus Roizmanbacteria bacterium CG22_combo_CG10-13_8_21_14_all_34_12
TGAATATTGATCAGGATATTTTTTGCCTTTTTTATCTCTAAAAGAATGGGTTGGCTTAGGAGATAATTCTTTTTCATATGTATCATGATTATACAAGAAGTTTCTTTATTCTAGAGGTTTTCTTAACAAAAAAATCAACACCATCGCTTTCTAATTTCACGTACGCCAAATTATCGATGTAGCCTTCATTTAAATTCTTATAAGTTCCCCATCCAAGCAGGATAAGCAAGGTTCTTATTGTTCCACCATGAGAAACTACTAATATGGTTTTGTCCAAACAAACAAGTGATATTTTTCGTAGAAAAGGAATCAATCTTGAAATGATTAATTCATCACTTTCAATCTCGTTTTGATCACTTATTGAATTTGATTTCAACCTATTGATTAATTCTAAAATACTTTTGTTTTGATTGTCTCCAAAAAGTTCACCTTGAAATTTACCAAAATATCTTTCTCGAAGAGCTGTTGATTTAATTATCTTCAATTTTCCAGCTAATTTTTCCGCCTGCTTTTTACCTTTTTCATTTAAAGGAATGTCCTTTTGTCCTTGGATTAGTTTTTTTACGTTCCATTCCGTTTCCCCATGACGGACAAGATAGATCGTGCAGTAGGTATTTTTCACAGATAAATTATAACAAAATATATTATTGACTTAAGTTTTATATAAGTTTAAAATTTATGTATTTCTTTTTATATGGAACCAGACGGGCTACCAAATATTGAAGATAGACAACCAAAAATTGATTTTAAGAAAATTATAGAAGTAATAAAAGTTCTTGGTTATAGTTTGGTATTTTCTGTTTTGTTGCTTGTGGTTATTATGGCAATTTTAAATAAAAATATTAATCTGAGCAAAATATTTAATTCAACGGATTCAAAAGCTGAGATAATCAAACAATTAAAGGCCATTCCACTAAATAAGTGAGGGCTCGTTTTGCTTCAAAACTTAGTGCTTGAAACGCTTCAAATAATTTAACAGCACCTTCCATATTAGAGGTATTATAATTTTGTGCGGAGAACGTGGGACGCTGTTGGAACTTTTTACGCTCAAATTTAATAGAAACTAATCAAGGTTTGAAAAATGCTCCTGCTGAAACAATGATAAAAATTCCTATGGAATTTAGTACAAATGATAATAAAATAAATTGACTTGTTTTTAATTTTGAAATACCCATTAGGCCAATTCCCATTTCATCAGGTAGTGGAGAAGCTATAATAATTGCGCCTAATACTGGTAAAGTCCAACTAAAATATTTTGAATGAATAAGATGTCTGAGCTTGTCACTTCCAAAAAATTCAAAAAAATATTTAATTTCATCTCCTAACCCCTTATTTCTAATGTAGTGAAAAATAGTCAGATCACTAAGTACTGCGCCAAATCCTGCAATTAATCCGATTGCAATAGGATGAAGTGTTTCTGCAAGTAAAAGAAGTAAGGCAGTTCCAATAGATACAGTAAATGTAGACACAAAAAGAATACCACCAAAAAATGCTCCTATATATCCAAGATTTCCCAAATGAAATACTATTTCTCGAAAAAATGTAGTTTTGAGTAAAATTAGCCCAATCAGAACGCTTAATCCAAAATAAGTAAGATTTTTATAATGATATCTGTGCCATTTTTTCTTCATCACATCCATTAATTCCAGTATATCAAAAGTTTGAAAAAACTTTGCGGAAAGGGCGGGATTTGAACCCGCGCGAGCATTGCTGCTCAAGGGGTTAGCAACCCCTCGCTTTGGACCACTCAGCCACCTTTCCTGTGTCAGAGGGGAGAGTTGAACTCCCACGCTCTTACGAGCACACGCTTCTGAAGCGTGCTTGTCTGCCATTCCAACACTCTGACAAAATATCAAGTAATTATACTATTTCCATTCGATTTTATTTTGTTTGGTACGCCCTATAAAAAATATGATAAATTATAAATATGGATGATATTAAGGAAATGGAAAATAAAATCGCTTATAACAAATTTAATGTC
>PCTC01000064.1:0-1093 GCA_002786595.1 Candidatus Roizmanbacteria bacterium CG22_combo_CG10-13_8_21_14_all_34_12
AATCGGAGGTGGTTTAATAACTTTTTCAATAATAATAGCTCACTTAAATTTTAAGAAAAAAAATTATCTAGCGTTTAAATAAATTATGAAAATAATAAGTGTTGATAAGGTCGTAATCTATCCTGAACATCTTCAAAAATTAAAAAAATTTGGGGAAGTCATTATCTATAATAATGTCCCAAATGAAAAAGAAGGTATTAAAAGAATTAAGGACGCTGATATTATCGTTGATAACTGGTATAAAATGCCCGCTAATGTTATTGCCTCTGCCCCATCATTAAAAATGATTTGTGTTGCTGCAACAGGATATGAATGGATTGATCTAAATGAAACCAGAAAAAGAAATATTCTTGTATCTAATTCGCCATGTTATAGTTCAGAAGCCGTGGCTGAACATACAATTGGTTTATTACTTCATTCAATCAGAAGAGCATCTGAGTCAGAAAGAGAAATGGCAAATGGTAAGTGGGATCCAATGAAATTTAAAGGGAAAGAATTAAAAAGAAAAACCTTAGGGATTATTGGATTTGGATCAATTGGTAAAAGAATTGCCGAAATAACTGAAAAAGGTTTTAATATGAAAATTTTACATATAAATACTCAATCGTCAATAACAGATTTTGAAAGATTACTAAAAGAAAGTGATTTTATTTCAATTAATGCACCTTTAACAGAAAAAACTAAAGGAATGATTGGTCAGAAAGAATTTGATCTAATGAAAGTAGGGGTAGCAATTGTTAATACCGGAAGAGGTGCAATAATAAATGAAGAATCACTTATAAGCAATTTAAAATCAGGCAAGGTCTTTTCAGCCGGACTGGATGTTTTTTCGAATCAACCGATTAATAAAGACAATCCTCTTTTTAAGCTTACAAATGTTACTTTAACACCTCATATAGGGTTTAACACAGAAGAATCAGAATACAGGCTATCTGAAATAGTAGTTAACAATATTAAAAACTTTATAGAAGGACACCCAATTAATATTGTTTAGCGTAATTTGGATAGATAAATTAACATAAACATATGAAAAATGCTTTAATGCTTCATGCTTGGTATAGTAATCCGGAAGATAATTGGTATCCATGGTTAA
>PCTC01000064.1:1132-3313 GCA_002786595.1 Candidatus Roizmanbacteria bacterium CG22_combo_CG10-13_8_21_14_all_34_12
TGATTCAGCCAGTCCACAATTAAAAACATCAATGGATTTTATTGAAAAAAACTATCCAATAGTTAAGGAAACAATAATTATTGGTCATAGTTTAAGTTGTCTTTTGGCGATGAGATTAGCTGAGAAATATTTATGTAAAAAAATGATCTTAGTGGCCGGTTGGGATTTTGATGATCTGACAAAAGAACATAAATCATTTTGGCTAAATAAAATTGATCATGAAAAAATAAGACGAAATGTAAAAGAAATTTATTGTATTACTGCGGATAACGATCCTTATATTACTCTTTTCCAGGTTCAAGAGATGGTCAAAAGATTGGGGGGTAAACTAGTTTTAGTAAAGAAAGGTGGACATTTTGCAACGGCTGAAAAAACAAAACAAATTGTTCAGTTACTTCCAATAATTTAACCTTTCCCCAACCAACCAATTCTGACCTCGGAGGTTATGTTTTACCATTTGACAAACCTTAGGTTAATCTATATACTAACCTTATGTTAATTCCAACTTCAAAGAATGTTAAAACCATTACAGATATGAGAGAAGATGCTTTAGGTCTTCTTGATTTGGTAAAGAAAAACGGGATTGCTTATATTTTTAATCGCTCTGAACCTAAGGCAGTGATGGTGGATATTGATGAATTTGTTCGAATACAAGAATTACTTGAAGATTATTTTGATTCACAGGAAGCAATAAAACTTGAAAAAGAACCTCGGGGGAAAGGTATTCCAATAGAAGAAATAATGAAAGAATATGCATAAAATTATTTTGACGAAAAATGCAAAAAAAGAACTTACCCATTTAGTCAAAAAAGAAATAACAATAGTTTTAAATAAAATCTATCTTCTTGATTCTCCGTTTCCTCAGAATCTTAATATAAAGAAACTTACAGGATCTAAATATTTTTTTAGATTGAGAGTAGGCAAAATCAGAGTGATTTTTGAATTAGATAATAATAAAAAAGAAATTTGGATAAGAAAGATCGGATATAGAAAAGATATTTACAGGTCATTTTGATTAGGTTTATTTTGTTAAAATAAAGAATGCTCAGAAGACTGGTGATTTTCATGGCGGTTTTGGTGGTTGCAGTTCCTGCAATATTCTATTCTTTTCAGGCATTTTCCCGGGCATCGGCAATCAAAGCCAATATCGTTGTTGACATTACTAAAACGACCGGACCATTCCCCGACCGCTGGAAAGCGTTGGCTCAAGGAGGGGAAGAGTCTGGAGTAAGGATGCTTGAAAATGTTGTCTCAAAAATTTCCGGACTCTATCCAAAATATATTCGCCTTGATCATATCTACGATTTTTATGAAGTTGTAACGCGTGATTCTTCAAATAATTTAAAATTTGATTTTTCAAAATTAGACAAAACTGTTTGTGATATCTACAATACCGGGGCAAAGCCGTTTTTTTCACTTGGATATATGCCCCAAACTATATCGGAGGATGGATCATTGATTGGTAAACCAAAAAATTGGAATGAGTGGACCTTTTTAGTTCAAAAAACCGTTGAACACTATAGTAGTAAAAATACTGTTTTACCTTGTGGTGCAATGGAGAATTTTTGGAAAACAGATATATATTATGAGGTGTGGAATGAACCCGATTTAGAAAGTTTTGGTAAATGGAAATACACCGGGGCAAAAAGTTACAGTGACCTTTATTTCTTTTCAGTTAAGGGAGCGCAACAAGCACAAAATATTTTACCTTATAAAATTGGCGGACCGGTGACAACGGCTTTGTATAAAAATTGGATTCAGAAATTCTTAGATTATATTATTGCTAATAATTTAAGAATAGATTTTATTAGCTGGCATCATTATTCAAAAAAAACTGATGATTATACTCAAGACATTATTAATCTAAATAAATGGCTGGGAGAAGATCCAAAATATGATAAGTATGAAAACCTGCCAAAAATTATTTCCGAATGGGGCTATGATTCAGAAAAAAACCAGATAGCTGATACTGAAGTCGGGGCCGCTCACACAGTTGCTTCTTTAAGAAATTTAATTAGCTCCAAATTAGAACAATCATTTTTATTTGAAATAAAAGACGGACCAACTCTTTCCTGGGGAATTTTAACTTACCAAGGGGAAGAAAAACCCCGCTATAAAGCCCTAAAACTTTTAAATGATCTAGAAGGAAGTCAACTAATGGTTGATGGTGAGGGCAGTAAT
>PCTC01000064.1:3532-4334 GCA_002786595.1 Candidatus Roizmanbacteria bacterium CG22_combo_CG10-13_8_21_14_all_34_12
GAATTTATTTCTTCTCAAAATACAAAGTCACTACTGATGTTATGGTCTGGGATCCTTGTTCAATTGTTGGTCCTCCCCCGCCACCGCCCCCACTGTCAGCCGAAAATTTTGCATAAATAGGAAGAGTGGTTTGTCCAGGTGATGATTCAACAATGTTGGTAATTTTCCCCAATTTTATTCCAAGGTCTTTGGCAATTTTTAGAGCTTGATCTTTAGCGTTCTTAATAGCGGCATTACGGGCTTCTTCTCGGTAAAGTTCTGGTTTATTGACAACAAAACGGGATCCGTTAATTTGATTAGCGCCAGCTGTTGTGACCGTCTCAATCACTTTTGATGCTAATTGAGGATCTCTGACTTTAATTTCAATCGTTACACTTCCATTATATCCGTCAACCCGATTATCATTATTTTCGTATTTATAATTTGGATTAATCGAATAGTTTGAAGTTTTAATATCGGCTTTTTCAATCCCAATTTTTCTTAAAGCATTAATAATTTTATTATTTCTTTCATTGATCTTTTTTTGAGCTTCACCAACTGATGAAGTCTTGTCAATAGTAATTCCCGCATCAATATAAGCAGTATCCGGGGTAACCTCTACTTTTCCCTCTCCAACAACAGCTAACTCAGAAGATTGAGTTGTGCTGGTGATCGTCATGGGGTAAGAGATATTAAAAAATTTAATGGTCAATAAACCAAGAATAGTAAAGATAACGGCTGCTAAAAAATTTCCAGAAAAGTTTTTATTTTCCATATGAATTTTAAATTATTAACTATTTTCAGTATAATAAATTTATATTAG
>PCTC01000068.1:0-216 GCA_002786595.1 Candidatus Roizmanbacteria bacterium CG22_combo_CG10-13_8_21_14_all_34_12
TGAATACTTTGGAGGAATACTTAATATTAAGTGAACATGATCAGGTTGGATATTGATTTCTTCAATTGCCATTTGATCCTTTTGCCCGCATAACTTGTACAGTTGGTTCCGGACAAATACTTCACTTTTCCCCTCCAATATTCCATATCGATATTTGGGACAGAATACGATATGATATGTACATAACCACACGCTGTGTGATAAGCGCTTGTATTT
>PCTC01000068.1:269-10508 GCA_002786595.1 Candidatus Roizmanbacteria bacterium CG22_combo_CG10-13_8_21_14_all_34_12
ACTACACCGGTAAACCTTCTTAAGAGCGCTCACCGCCGGAGGCGGTGGATATAGTTGATTATAGCAAGATAGAAAGTCAGAATCAACTCGCAGGGAGATAGAAGATACCGGAAAGAGGTTGTGCTAAGACTACTTGGAGTTGAGGAAAAGAAATAATTTCATTATATTTATTATCAGTTAAATTAAGTCAGATTATTAAAAAATATAATTGACCTAACTGAGTTTTTTAAACAGCAGATGACGCCTTTTGCTCTAATGTTAATCGTCCTCCTTCTTCTTTTGATTTTTTATGTGAAAGTAGATAAGCAGATGGGGAAAAAATAAAATTTATCTAAACAAGTTCCTAAACCACTCTAAAATTTTCTCAAAAAATCCTTGAGTCTTTTTTTCCTGCAAATTTCTTTTTTCGATTTGTGGAACAACTTCCTGCGATTTAGATTTTGGCTTTTCCATAATCTGTGCCATTAATCGATCGGTTAATGCTTTATCTTGTGGTAACATTGCAGTTGTTGGTTCTACATATTTTGGCGGTTCAGACATTGTTGGCCTTCCAAACTCCGGTAAAGGAGTATAGTTTTGAGGTGCCTTTGTTTCAACACGGGGTGGCTCAAATCGAGTCATTGTTTCTGCCGAAGGTGCTCCGTCTAACATTCTTAAATTGTAGCAGGTTGAGAGTAAGGCGAAATGAGTTTATGAAGTTTTAATATACTTGATTGTGTGAGCCTACGTCTACAAAATAAGTGACGTTATTTAAAACCCCTTCATTTTTCCAGCTAAGGCATGATCTTTCAATAACGGGTCTCTTTGATTGCTTGCAAACAGTTCATGCCGTTCTTCGAATTGATGATCTAGATTTTTATTGGAGTAAATTCTTTTTAGATAATGTTTTTTGAAGATTTTAGTGAAATACGTTTTCATGTTCTAAGCATTTTTAAAAATTCACTTGAATTTTTTGGACGAAAAATATCTTTTCCTTTCTTAATATTAGTCAGAGCTTTTTGATAACGTTTTTGTGAGGAAAGTGAAAGTTTCTCAATTTTCTCAACTTCAGAAACGGTGATAGAAAGCTCACGCCTGGCTAATTTATTGAGCATAAAACGAACTACCTCTTGAAGTGAGGAAAAACCATAATCGAAAGAAACCAACTCTGCCTGCTCTTTTAGGTCGATCGTCATTGGTACTTGTAAAACAGTTCTGTTCATATAAATATAATTATAATGTTTTTGTATGGGATATCAAGAGCAATTCCTATTTATTAGTGAGGTTTTTATAGTTTTCAACGACGCTGACAAATCCATTTGGCACCAAATTTTCCGCTGCTAAAATCGTCTGAATTTGATTCATCGATTCTTTTTTTACCCCCTTGCCAAAAGCTAAAAGAAAATTCATCAGGTAGTAGTTCATTAAAATGTAGGTTTTTTCATTGTCCAAAGTTTCGATCAAAAATCTCGCCGTCTCAACTGCATCATCTTTTTTTCCGGTAGCAATAAATTCTGAAAATTTTTTATTTAACTGCCGAAACTATTCCAAGAATTATTAACAATGCTAATATCCCAATCCCCCATTTCCACCAATTACCCTTAAAGTATTCCCCAAATCTCGTACTTTTATCAAGGACACCGTTTCCTAATTGATCTTTATACATTTGCTTTGCTGCATCAACTTTTGCTCTAGCTTCTGTTATAAGTGCTTTTCCAAAATCAGTTGTAGCTAAGCTATTTACCATATCTTTATTTAGTCTTCCACCGGCTATTAAATAATCAGCTAAGGCTTGTTTTGCTAAACCTTCTGATTGGGCTTTTCTAAAGTCCGGATCTTTTAGTTTTTCTTTCAAGGCTGTATGTTCTTCTGCTGTAATACCTAATTCTGCAGCCGTCTTGGTTTCAAGATATACCGCAATATTTTCTCCACCACCAGCTTTGAACGCTTCATCCAATATAGTTTTAGCTTTGTTTCTATCTGGTTTGTAAAAAGTAAGACCGCCTTTCGTAGTTTTTGTTTTCCAAAGATTTTGAACTTTTTCGACAGCTAAAGCAGCCCGTTTTCCTTCTTCAGTTGTATCTTTTGCCGCTTGCTTAGCCGCTTCTTCTTTCCACATTGCTTTAACTGTAGTGAATGCGCTATTTAGATGTTTTTCCATCGCATCCTGGCCCATATGAGTTACTTCACGGTAAAACTTTATCATCTCAGCCTCAAGAGTTGTCTTAGCATCTGCTAATAAACCTGTTTTTAATTTTATATCTGCTTCAATCTCGGCTTTTTTTTGAGGAGTAATATTTGTTTTCTGTTTTTCTATCAAAGCTTTAAGGGCGTCATCTTTTTTTTGTATATCTTGTTGAATCGGTTCCAATCCAACTTGGAGGGCCGCTATTTCACCCGGTAACGCAGAATATTCTGCCAAATCCGCCTTTGCAGTCGCATAATTAGCATAGGCTGGCGTTCCATCAATTTTTTTAATTTGCACATCAATCGAATCTATTTGAGTTTGTTGAGTTGCAGGATCTAAACCAGTCCTTTGTGTTAATAAATCGTTTTTGTTAGTTTCTAAAGCTACTCCGACTCCTCTATTTTTGTTATACATTTCTTTTATAGATTTTATTTCGTCATTCAATTCATTAAATTTGTTATTTTTTGCTTGTAGTTGAATTAGTTCGGCTGTGTGAGGAGTAAGGGCTGATTTAGCAGTATCTAGTTCTGTTCGAGCAATATCAATTTGAGTCTGAGTTACCTCTGTCCCTAACTGTGCTTTTAATTTAGCAATATCTAATTCAAGATTATTAACAGATCCTTCTTGACTAAGTCTTTTAGATGGATCAAGTCTTTCAATAAACAACGTTCTCAAATTTTCTCTAAATCCAGGTGTTTTCATTAATCCATCAACAAAAGCATTTACATCAGCTCCTGCCGCGTTCATTTCAGCAATCACACTAGCAACTGCTGGGCTATTCTTTGTTAAAAAGGTAACGATAGGACCTCTTAATGTAGCATCAATATGACCATTTTCAATAAATTTTCGAGCTGACTCGGCTAATTGTTTTGAGTCTCTAAATCTTTGATCTTCATTAGGATTAGTAGGATCTTGTTTTTCTCCCGTTGTACTGTCTCTTTTTGAACTTAAATTCCAAAGTAACACTCTGTTTACATCTTTTTCTGTATAGGGAACGACTTCTCCGCTGATTACTTTCAAAGATTCTTCTGCTTGACCAGCAGAATATCTCACACGTGCGGCTTCTAAAATTGGATTAGCCGTACCGGTAATTGCAGCTTCTGGATTAGCAGCCACACCAACAGCCTGTCTTGCGACTTCAGCATTAAATGTAGCCTCTGCCATAATTATTGACTTTTAAAATTGGCTAATTTTGATAATTGATCTTTTATTGAAGATATTTTTTCTTCATCGGTTTTTTTTATCTGATTTTCAAGGCTTGAATTTACAAAATAAAGTTTAAAAATAGAATATTTTTCTGCCAATTGCCTTAAAAAATCATCTAGACTTTTATCATCTTTGACGTTTTTACTTTGATTAAGGATATAAGTTGCAATCTCTTGCCCAAGTTCTTGATCTACCTTTTTTTTCAACATTTCATCAAGTAAGATTCCTGTAATTTTATTAATTAAATTTTTTTTCTTTTCCTCCGCAGATAAATTCTGATCCATACTTATCAATATATCAATAACTAAAAGGAAAAATCAATAGCAATTGTGAAAGAAAAACTCACGATAGGAAATTTTAGACTGGATCCCCTTCTTCAAGGGGATGACAAAAATGATTTTTTTGCGAAGTATTTTTTTTTGATTAGAATTATTTCTTTGATAACCTCGGAAAAACATAAAGAACAATTCCCACCACAGGAATCAAAAGAAAGAATATTGCCTGAAAAGCCGGATTGTTCAATACATAATTAAAAAGTTCAGTCATTATCTTTCACCTCCTTTAAAATGAACATCGCTAAAAAATATAAAATTAAAGCAAAAATGACACCAGCCGTTATGCCCGCATACCCTATTCTTTTACCTATCTCAGGAAAGAACACACTACCAACTCCCGCCACAACTGACGCTTGAGATATGTTTAAAATCCATTCAGCTGTTTTCTTTTTTTGAAAATCTGTTAAAACTTTTACGTTTCTCATTACTAATACGAAAAATATAGCATTTTATAACTATAAAAATCAATAGGAAAAGTTAAATATTTTTCAGGACCAAAAAGTTCAAATTGGGAAGAATAAAGATTTGAGCCGTCTATGAATAGGTAGGCTTTCTTTTTGCTCTGATCCATACTTATCAATATATCAATAATCAAAAGGTAAAATCAATAGCAATTGAATACAAATAACTCACGATAGGATATTTTAGACTGGATCCCCTTCTGCCAGCCTTCGTCAAGACTTCGGCCGGCAAAGTGCGAGGATGACAAACAGGACGCTTTATATTTAGGGTCAGACCCTCGTCGAGGGTCTGACCCTATTTTAGTTCTTCTGAGGCCCTTTTTGCCTCGACTGAATTGACCATTATCCCCGTTGATAGTTCAAATCCTTGTTTTTACGTAAGATTCTACCTCTTTTTCAAGAAAAGATTTTATTTCTTGTTCGGAGTAAGATTGAACTAGATAGTCAACATGCACAACATCAATATCCTTAAAATATGTCAACTGCCCAAGAAATAATTTTTCATTAAATTCACCGCCGAATTTTTTATCTGCCAATTCAACTATTTTTTTAAGCGAATATATTTTTGATTTCATAAAGATGAAAATGTCAACATAATCCCGCCAAGTGTTACGTCGACCTATTGTGTAGGCTTTACTAGCAACCAGATCGTCTAAATGAAACAGACTGATTGTATCTGTTTTTATCACTGGTCGGATTATCTTAAAAGGGTGACAAACAAAACTAACATCGATACCTGTTTCCGTAGAAAAACTGATCATTTCAGCAGTTTTTAACTTTACAATAATTTTTGACCCAAAAACCTTGCGTGCTTTCATCATTATGTTTAGGGGTAATTTCCACTGTTCGCAAAAACAATCAAAATCATATGATACGCGTCGTCCAATCTGGAGCATTATTGCCGTACCGCCAGCCAATACAAATTCTTTTGCAAAAGCTTTAAGCTGTTGAAAAACCTGTTGCCGTTCTTTGTTTAATCGGTCCGTGAATTGAGGTAACATAGTCGTCCTCGTCAAGGTCAATGTTTTTTAAATTTAAAATATAGTTTTTGACAAAATAAAATACGTTATTTGGATAGTTTTTGTAAGCTTTTAAAAAAACTCCTGTGACTTCTTTTTTGGAATAATGTCGAAATAACCACCTTAAATCGTCAAAGCTTCCGTATATAAGTATCTGATGAATAATATAGTAACGATCCTTTACCAAATCAAGATTGTCTGTGTTAGCAGACCACAAAACTCCTTGTAGTTTTTTCGGTATTTTCATGACTATATTATACCAATTTTTTTAACTCCTCGCTTGCCTTTTTTGCTTCAACGGAGTTGACCATAATTCCAGTTGATAGCTCAAACCCCGCTCTTTCCATAAAGCGAGGGATAATTCTTAAAAACCAATCACCATAAGGTTGGATATAAAAATTGTACCCGAACGGTTTTTTTGAATAATACAAATTTCCGTCGTGAATTTTTTTTAGTTTTAAAATTGTTGATTGTAAAATTTTTGAAAAATTAGAAATTTGAGTTTGATTGAAAATTGAAAATTGAAAATTGAAAATTGGTTTGATCCAAGTCTCATAAGACCATTCAGAATAATCAGGACAGTAACTGATAAACTCCCCTACTTGTTCAACTACATTGACCTGTGGTTGAATAGGTAAAGTAACTGTTGGAATGTCATTTGGAACTACGGTAATCTGTGAATGTGGATGCGCTAGTGAAGCCCCACTGATCAGTGCATAGTTATGAAAAATAAAAACCTTGCCTTTTGACTTCAATAAATTAAAACGACTGATATAGGTTTTGATAATATTTTCTACCTGAACGAGTGGAAAATCTTCAAGATTTTTTTCATGATCTGGTGAATGAACGACAACTTCATGAAGTTCGGTAATTGGAAATAAATTTGCAAAAACACGGACTGACCATTCGGGTTTATTTGCCTCACCCTTTCCTAATCGGTAAACTTCGGGTGGAGTATCTCCCTCAGAGCCAGCGCAAAAAGGACACCGAAACGGCTTGCCGTCCATACCTGTACGTGTTGTCCGAACGGGATTTGAAACCATCCAGTGAGTTTTGGAAAAATCGGGAATGTAATTTGGCATATCTTAAAATTTCTAATTTTTAATTCCTAATTTCTAATCGTTTTTTTGAATTGTCATTCCCTCGTAGGCGGGAATCCAGAAACCATAGATCCTCGTCTTCACGGGGATGACAAGTCACTTTTAATTTTAATATATCAAAAATACATTATAATTTCTGTATGATCTTAATCATCGGCCTTGGAAACCCTGGTCCTAGATATCAAAACAACCGCCATAACGTTGGGCATTTGTTTGTGGATTATTCAGTTAAAGAGTTAACGGGTTTACGGGTTTACGGGTTAAGGATAATGAAAACCGATTGTTATATGAATGAGTCAGGAAAATTTGTCAAAAAATTAACTAGTCACTATTCACTAACCACTAGTCACTTGATTATTATTCATGACGATCTTGACATTCCCTTGGGCAAATTCCATATCCAGTTTGCCTCTGGCCCTCTTCTTCATAACGGCCTTGAGTCAATTGAACAACATCTAAAAACCAAGGACTTTTGGCGGATAAGAATCGGGGTTGATAATAGGTTGCCTGATAAAAAGATTCCAGGCGAAACTTATGCTATGCAAAACTTTTTACCCGAAGAAAAAAAACTGTTGGAAACGGAAATTTTTCCTAAAATCTTCGAACAGTTTAAACTACATTTGAAGAATGAGTTTAAAGTTGTAGTTTAGTTTGCTCTTAGGGAATCCGGATTAAATATTCCTTTTAAAATACTGATTAATCAACTTATCATCAGTCAATAAAGTCAGATCTTCTACTTTCGATTGGGTGATAAGAAGCCTGTCAAACGGATCTTTATGGTAGTCCTTTAATTTATTTAGCTCTAAAACGTGATCAATCCTAATATCTAAAATGTGAAAACCGTACCTTTCAATTATTTTTTCTATCGAAGTTTTTAATCTTATTTTTTTGAGCTTTGTTTTGATAATTACTTCCCAGACGCTGACAACACTGATAAAAATCATGTTTACTGGATCGGCAATAATTTCTTTATATTTAGGCTTTAATTTTTTATTATTTTCCGCCCACCAGATCAATATGTGAGTGTCCAGTAAATATTTCATTTTATTGAAAACATTTTTTCAATCTCTGTACTCTCATCGGTAAAATCATCAGACATCCAAGTCTGCCCTTTAAAAAGACCAGGAATTCTTTGAACTTTTTCAGGAATATATCTGATAAGTTTGACGATTGGTTTTCCCGCCTTGGCAATTATTACCTGCTTACCTGCAAGAGCCTGCGCAATTAAGCTCGATAAATTTGATTTGGCATCATGGATATTTGAAATTAACATACCTTATGTTAGCTAACCTAGCTAACTTTGTCAAGTGGATTTTTTTTTCAAAAATAAATGTTATAATAATCGTCATAAATATGAAAGTACTTTATCTTTATATGTTTCCTCTTTGGGGCAATGGGTCGGGTAATTGGCTCCGCCGTCTTACTGCTAATTTAAAAAGTAAATATGGCGATAATTATCAAGCAGCCATCGTTGCTCCTGATTCTCGTTTTTTAAAACATAAACAAGCAAGATTATTTCGTCTTCATCCTCCCATAGCTGGCGTTTTCGTCGGTAATCCAGAGTTGCCTGAAGCAAAAAAATATTCAAAATTTACCGCTCAAGAAATGATAGAAACCTACAATTATTACTTACTTCGAAGCGCCAAGACAATTGAAAAATTCAAACCAGATATAATTCACTGTTTTCATACTGCCTTCCTACCACCCATTGCCCGTCAGCTTTCCAATCTTTACAGAATTCCATACTTAATTATGACTCATGGCAGTGACCTTTATTATTTTAAAGAAGATGGTCGCTGGAAATCCCAAGTTCGAGATGCTTCCACAAGAGCCAAGTATATAACTGCAAACAGCAATTTTACCCGCGAGTGGTATTTAGATATGTTCGGTCATGATCTTTCAAAAAAAACAAAAACAATTCCGGCAGGAATCAGTAATAATGTTGATTTTAATAAAGATGTTTCTTGGATAGATAAAAAACTAAAATTTCAATATGAAAAGATGGTCCTTTTCACCGGAAGATTAACTCAACATAAAGGTGTTGAATATCTAATCAAGGCGGCCCGGCAAATTAAAGCTGAAGTCGTCATCGCCGGCGATGGGCCGGAGCGAAAATATCTGGAAAGTTTAATTTTGAAATATAAATTAACTAACGTTCATATGGTTGGCTACTTTTCTTCTAAGCTTGACACTATCAACGACTATTATTTACGCGCCGATGTCTACGTCGCACCCAGCGTCTGGGACGAACCGTTAGGTCTTGTTATTCTTGAAGCAATGGTCAATAAAACTCCGGTCGTCGTCAGTCGCAAAGGTGGAGTGACGACTTTGGTTAAAGATGGCTACAACGGATTTTTAGTAAGATCAAGATCACCTAAGTTGATCGTTGAAAAAGTAAATTTACTCCTTAAAGATGAAAAGCTCGCAGAACGAATGGGAGAACGCGCTTACAAAACCGTTACAGAAAAATTCAGTTGGGACAAAATCACAACAAAATTTTACAATCTTTATGATAAATGTCTGCAAAAACCGACTATTACTAAGAATGGTGTTCTAAAAAAAATTGAGAATATAGTTGCTAAGAAACAATAACTTAGTTATGATTAAGATATGATGAAAATTCTTATTGTTTCTCTGCTTAAAAGAAAGGTTACTCCGGAAATACCAGCTGCAAGACCTCGGGTAATTTATGAAATTGCCAACGGATTGGTCAAAAAAGGCCATCAAGTAAGTCTCCTTGGTACCGCTGATAGCAATATTCCCGGCGTAAAAATAATTCCCGTAATTGAAAAAGGTTTTGTCGAAACGCTTGGTTTTGAAAATCCTTTTTACGCGGAAACCGCCTATTTAGTTAAACTTGCAAAAAAAATCGAAGAAATTGGAAATAATTTTGATATTATCCATAACCATACTTATCCGGAATTTATTAATCTGTTAATCGCCAAAAATATTAAAACTCCGATTGTCTCAACTATCCACGCTCAAGCTTTTCCGGAATATGATGAAGTTTTAAGTCTATTTCCTGAGTGTTACCATATTTCAATTTCTGAAGCCCATAAAAAACTTTTCAAAAAAGCTAAAATTTTTAGAGTCGTTTATAACGGTGTAGACACAAATACTTATTCGTATCAGGAAAAGAAAGACGATTATCTACTTTGGCTTGGTCGACTTTCAAAAGCAAAAAGTCCAGACGGATCTTTTATGGATCCAAAGGGGATTAAATGGGCAATCAAACTGTCTGAAGAAACAAATTCTAGATTATTAATGTCAGGAAATATTGAGGATATGAAATTTTTCGATCAAGATGTAAAACCGCACCTATCAAATAAGATTCAATGGGTCGGTCCCTTGTCTTCCGAATTAGTTTTAACAAAACCGGAAGTCGCCAAACTGATGCAAAATGCCAAGGCTTACCTTATGCCGATTAACTGGTATGAGCCGTTTGGACTGGTTATGGCCGAAGCGATGAGCTGTGGAACACCGGTAATAGGATTTGATCGAGGAGCTGTAAAAGAGTTAATAGTAGACGGAAAAACCGGGTTTGTTGTCTCACCCGAATCCGGAATTGAAGGATTAAAAACTGCGTTGTCAAAAATTGATCAAATTAAACCTCAAGACTGCAGAGACCATACAGTCAAGTATTTTTCAACGGAAACTATGGTCAATAATTACGAAAAAACCTATTTAAAAATTCTTAAACAAAGACAGTCTTAAATAAGACTGTCTTTATAAAGAGTGTCCTTATGAAAAAACTCAGAATTGCTCAGATCGCCCCGTTTTGGTTTGACGTTCCGCCTAAAAATTATGGTGGTACCGAAAGAATTGTTTCTTACATCACCGAAGAACTAGTTAAGCGAGGTCATGAAGTAACTTTATTTGCTACGGAAACATCAGTTACAAAAGCTAAACTGGTTTCACCGATTAAATCCTCCCTTTTAAAAACAATTGAAT
>PCTC01000068.1:10556-16314 GCA_002786595.1 Candidatus Roizmanbacteria bacterium CG22_combo_CG10-13_8_21_14_all_34_12
CACGCTAATTATTTTTCATTTCCTTTTTGTGATTTTGTCAAAACTCCAACCATTCATACTCTCCATAACCAACTACCCCGCAATCGGGAAACGGAAAATGAGTTGATGAAAAAGTTTTGTCATTTAAATTTTATTAGTATTTCTGATGAATTCCGGACTCATTTCGATCATTTAAATTATATTACCACCGTTTATCATGGACTTGACAGAAAATATTTTCCATTTAATAAAATAGGTGGTGATTATCTTTTTTGGATTGGGCGAGCTTCAAAAAATAAAGGTGAAGATGATGCAATTGAAACCGCAAAAATAACTGGGAAAAAACTTCTACTTGGAGCTAGTATCAGAAAAGATACAGAAGAATATTTTGAAAAGGTAATCAAACCTAATCTTAATGATAAAATCAAGTTAATTTCCAATGTTACTTTTGAAGAAACCCACAAATATTACGGTAGTTCAAAAGCGTTTATATTTCCGGTTAAATGGAAGGAACCTTTCGGTCTTATTATGATTGAATCAATGGCTTGTGGAAGTCCTGTAATCGCCTATTCCCGCGGGTCAGTCCAGGAAATTGTTAAAGACGGAGAGACCGGTTTTTTGGTTAACCCATCCAATGAAGAAAAAACTGGTGACTGGATAATCAAAAAAACCGGTATTGAAGGCCTAAAAGAGGCAGTTGAAAAAATTTATTCCATGCCACAAGGAGAATATTTAAAAATGCGCCAGGCTTGCCGTAGTCGAGTCGAGCAATTATTTACCGTCGAGAAAATGGTCGATAATTATGAGAAGGTTTATTATGAAATTTTAAATAAAAAATGAGAATCGCAATTTTAGCTTCTAATTTCATTCGCTTACCACCGGAACCGAAGTTTGTTCCTTTTGGATTTTCCGGTGCTCCGGAAAAAATAATGCATACGATAACAGAAAAATTGGTGGAAAAAGGTCATGATGTCTATCTTTTTGCGTCAGGTGATTCACTTACTTCTGCCCATCTCGTATCTACTACAAAAACATCGACGTCTCTCGATCCATCAATTGGTATTGGACCTCATATTGAATTTGAGCGACTTTTGATATCCAAATGTTATCAAATGGCGAAAGAAAATAAGTTTGATATTATTCACTCAATTTTCGATACCAGAAGCGCTTTTTATGCTCCGCTTGTTGATATTCCCACTGTTTCAACGCTTCATAGCCCAATGGACAAAGTAAAAAATCAAATTTTATCTGAAATTAAAAAAAACCTATATTTAATATCAATAAGTAATTCTCAACGAAAGTTGTATCCAGATTTAAATTATTGTGCCACCATATATCATGGTCTTGATTTAAAAAGTGATGAGTTTGAGTTAGGAGAAGGAATTGGAAATTATATGATTTTTGTTGGCCGGTTGGTCGAAGATAAAGGAATTGAGACAATTATTTCCTTATCTAAAAAATTACAAAAACAGGTTTATCTACTCGGAACTAATGTAAAGAATTCTAATTTTTGGAATAATATTATTAAACCAAATATTGATGATAATTTTATCCATCATTTCGGTTATTTAGATAAAGGCAAGTTAAAAATTCATTATCAAAATGCCAAGTTATTTCTCTTTCCAATAAAATGGGAAGAGCCGTTTGGCCTGGTGATGATTGAATCGATGGCTTGTGGCACACCAGTGATTGCCTATGCGAGAGGTTCTGTCCCGGAAATCATAAAAGATGGCATCACCGGTTTTATAGTCAATTCCTCGGATAGTGATATTCGAGGAGACTTTATTATTAAAAAAACTGGATTAAACGGTTTAGAGGAAGCCATAAAAAAAATATATTCCATGAGTGAAGATGAATATAAATTAATGAGACGTAACTGTCGAATTCATGTGGAAAAAAATTTTAATGTTAAAAGAATGGTTGACGATTATGAAAAGCTTTATCAGCAAATAATCAAAAATAAGTAGAGGTAAAACTGCTATACTTATTTTTATGAAGGTTTTATTTGCAGTTTGGGAATTGGTTCCCTTTTTTCAGGTTGGAGGTCTGGGTGATGTTGCTAAAGCGCTTCCAAAAAATTTACATCGACAGGGAGTTGACGTTAGGGTTATTTTACCTTTTTATAAAGCCCTAAAACTTCACAGACTTCAAAAAAAAGAAATAAAAAAATTTACAGCGATTTATGATGGAAAAAAACAAAAAGTAACGATTTTCCAAATCCATTTTCTTGATGAAAATATCCCCGTTTATATATTAAAAAATGAAAAATGGCTGGATATTCCCTCCCGTGATACTTTTTCATTTTATAATCTTTGTGTCTATGAAATTTTAAAAAATAATTACCTTTCCTGGATTCCGGAAATTGTTCATTGTCATGATCATCATACGGGTTTGATTCCACTGCTTATTAAGCACAATAATCTTAAGTTCAAAACTTTACTTACCATTCACAATCTCAATCACCAAGGAAAATATTCTCTTGACGTCATCAAGAGAACCGGATTAGATCACAGTAAATGCCGGGTGATTCAATGGGAAACCAAAAAGAAGCAGGTAAATTTTTTGCTAGAAGGAATTATACACGCTGATTTAGTTAATGCTGTCTCCCCTTCTTATGCCAAAGAGATTTTAACTGAAGAATACGGTTGTGGCCTGGATGAGATAATTAGAAATGAAGGCCAAAAAATTTCCGGTATTTTAAATGGGATCGACTATGATTCCCGAGATCCTGTACACGACAAAAATATAAATTATCATTATGGAGTTAATGATTCTCCGATTCAGGGAAAACATCTTAACAAAAAATTTCTTCAGGATAAACTTGGATTTACCGTATCTGATGATATTCCACTGATTGGATTTATTGGACGATTTGAATCTAAACAAAAAGGTCTTGATATCATGCATAAAATGATCAGGCGGGTAAATTTACAGAAATTTCAGTTTGTAATTCTTGGACAAGGTGAAATTGAGTGGGAGGATCAGTTTTTGTGGTTGGCTAGTTTTTATAAAAAAAATGTCGCTTATATTTCCGTATTTGATAAAAAAATTGCCTCACAAATTTATGCTGCCTCCGATTTTCTTTTGGTGCCGTCCAGGTTTGAACCTTGTGGATTAATTCAGATGATTGCAATGAGATACGGGACTCTGCCGATTGCCAGGGAAACCGGAGGACTTAAGGATTCAATTATTGATGGGGTTGATGGATTTTTATTTAAAAAATATTCATCCTTTGATTTGGAAATGGTCATGAAAAAGGCAGTCGCAATTTGGAAAAATGACAAAAATAAAATTAATGAAATGATTGTAAATGCAA
The DNA here is from genome assembly GCA_002786595.1 of Candidatus Roizmanbacteria bacterium CG22_combo_CG10-13_8_21_14_all_34_12. Classification (GTDB taxonomy): domain Bacteria; phylum Patescibacteriota; class Microgenomatia; order UBA1406; family GWC2-37-13; genus GWC2-37-13. The sequence continues at coordinate 13,852 of PCTC01000068.1, forward strand.
TGAAAAAGGACTTTACCTGGGACAAAAGTGCCAGAGAATATATTAAACTGTACAATAAACTATGCAGTCCATCCGAGACATCTTAAAAAAATTCAACCCTCTAGAAGATAAGTATGTCTCCCGGGAGTTTCAGACCTTTGGAATTCATCTTGCCAATAAGCTTGGCGATACAAGAAGAAAAGGCCTTTATATGAAGCTGGCCAAAACCATTCCCCGGGCCATTCTTGAAGAAGCTCTTCGGTTTGTAATAGATGCTAACGCACGAAACCGCGCCGCCCTTTTTATGTGGAAGCTGAAGGAATTAAAAGCGTTTGACAAATAAATATTTATCCTCCATACTGAAAATTAGTTATGAAAATCACGATTTATACAATTAAAGATTGCGCGTTTTCCAAACAAGAAAAAGAGTATTTAAATACTAACAAACTAGTCTTTGAAGAAAAAGATTTGGAAACTAATAAGGATTTTTTGACGGAAATGCTGGCTATTTCCAATAATTTTGCCGGCACTCCGATCACCCGAGTCGAAAAGGATGACGGAACGATCGCCGTTCTCAAAGGATTTACTAAAGCGGAATTTGATACGGTTTTTGGGATTGCTGCTGAGGTAAAACCTCCCGTTGAAACAGAGTCAAAACCAGCGTCTCCCGTTGAGACAGTTGCCCCAGCTCCTGCTCCAACTGATCTTCCGATTCAACCGAAAACTGATTCAACCGATTCAACCGTTTCATCGGACCCTTTAAAATCTGTTATGGATGACCTTCAAGCAAAAGCAGAACCCTTCGACTCTGCTCAGGGTAAACCAACTCCACCTGTCGTTGAACAACCATCTGTAACTCCACCGATTCAACCGACTACCGATTCAACTGACTCGACTGTATCAAGCCCTCCACCAGCTGATGTTCCCGCCATCCCCGATTTTCCAGCTAAGTAATTTAAACTTCCAAAACTAAATCATCAATCGTGGCAACTGTGTTTGGGAAGTAGGGGACTTGCTCTTATATCTCTTATAACCCATAATATATATGATATAATATCGAGATATGAACCGTCATGGAAGGCTAATAAATGGAATTCTTATTGCAACAATGCTTTTATCTGGCTGTGCAGGCAAAGAGGCTGTCGCAACTTCAATCCCATTAACAGAAAGACAAATTATTCAACTTGGCCTTATGTATTTGGCTTTAGTTCCTCCAAAATGTTTACCAAATGATTTAAGTTTAGTTCATTTTAGTAGCAATTTCTTAGATTCTGTCGATTCAAAAGGCATGATAACAGTTGCCACAACAAGTTATACTCCGCAAGGTGTCGACATCGGCTTTTCCGAGACGGATAGACTTCAAGATGTAGACTATGTGAGAAGTTTTTTGGCTCACGAAATTGCTCATGCGTGTCCGGTGGCAGTTGAGTCCGGGAAAATTGAACCAGAGCAAGAAATTGCCGTAAAAGATAATGTTCGTGTTGTTAGAAGGATTCAAGACCAATATAATCAATCTCCATTTCTCGATTTAACCTTTGAGACAGAAACATTTTTTGGAACACAAAAAAAATACATGCCTCTAGAAGAAATGTTTGCCTATTATTTCGGACAAGTAATTATTGAAAACAAATACGGTCCTAATTCGAATGAGCTAATTTTTATGCGCTACTATAATGCCTATCCTACAGTTGCAGAAACTTTTAAAAATCTTTTTAATTCATCGGGAACAAGTTTTGAGGAAATTTCTGATATGAAAAGTCGAGCTGATGCCAAAAGTATTATTTCTGCTTTATCGGCAGGACTGGATAAAATTGGAGTAAATTATGGTGTCCAAGCTCAATATTCAAATGATCAATTATCAAGAAATTATCATCTTCTAAATTTCTTATTGGGAACTTATAGATTCGACGAAATTAATCAAGACAAAACAAAAACTTATGGAACTATGTTTGATTCTCTTTCAAATTATTTTTTTGGTCAAAGTCAATTTGATATCACTCCTGATCAAAGAGAGAGAATTAATAATATTATTGAAGAGTTGCTGTTGGGACATACTATAAATACAAATCTGGATTTAAATCATCCGAAAATAGTCAATAATAGAGTCGTATTCTTAAAGCCTAAGAATGAAGATGTTCGGGTAAGGTCACCTGCTCTAAATGATAAAGGAATAAATCCTAACTTCAGCGGTCTTACTGGACTAAGAAGACAAAACGCTGCTTTTCGTGTCGAAAACCTTAATCATCAAAGAAATTTTCTCACCGTTCCTAATTAATTCAAACCTCAAGAATTAAATCATCAGTCGTGGCAATTGTGTTTGGAAAAATTTTCTTGGCAATTTTTTCCGCTTCTTTTCTTTTTTTCAAAGTATCATAAAGATGAGCGCCAAAATGAGTTAAAACAAGTTTTTTTACCTTGGCGTCACGAGCAAATTTAGCTACCTGAACTGGATCAACATGTCCCCAACTTTTTTCTGGGGAACTG
>PCTC01000068.1:16351-17032 GCA_002786595.1 Candidatus Roizmanbacteria bacterium CG22_combo_CG10-13_8_21_14_all_34_12
CTTTTTTCTGGGGAACTGATGTTTGAACATTCGTGAATAAGAAGATCGGCGTTTTTAGCTAACAACAAACCATTGGAAACAATTTTTGTATCACCGGAATAGACGATAGATTTTCCCTCTAAGGTAACTCTAAACCCGTGATTTTCGAAACCATGATAAAGTTTTTTCATCATAACCGGAAAACCAACATTGCTCTCCCCTTCCTCAAGTTCATGAAGTCTAATATTACTTTTCATGTTATAGATATTTTTTTTGTCATTGGCAATTCCGATTGTGTAGGGCGGATTAACAAATAAATTAAAATCTTTTTTTCTTCCGCGGGCCATATATATATCGATCCCCTGCTTAAAATTAAACTTATTTAAAATATGAAGACCGGAAATATGATCAATATGAAAATGACTGATAAAAAGACTTATTGGTTTATCCTCTTTTATGTATTTATCAATTTTATAAATCCCATTTCCGGCATCAAAAATCACATAATGGTCTTTACTATCAATTAAAATACAAGGAGTATCCCCCGTCGGACTGGAATACCAGCCATTGGTACCGAGAAAATAAATTTTCATAAAATGAGTATAGCAAAATTTGTGATAAAATATGGATAAGCTCCTGTAGTTTAACGGATAGAATAGAGGTTTGCGGAACCTCTGATGGCAGTTCAATTCTGCCCGGGAG
>PCTC01000068.1:17139-18099 GCA_002786595.1 Candidatus Roizmanbacteria bacterium CG22_combo_CG10-13_8_21_14_all_34_12
TCCGCCCCTGCCAATTTTTTTCACCAACTCCCTCCTCCACCACCCCCACCTCCTCCACCAGAAAACCCTCCGCCACCTCCTCCACTGGAAAATCCGCTTGAAGATCTCGTCGGCGTTGCTGCCGTACTAAAAGATTTGAAAGAAGAATTTAAACTATTGACAAGTAAATAACTATTAAAGTTTGTTGATGAATAACTATGGTACCAATTTGGTTGAGTAATATTTAGTCCTTCAAATCTCTTTGCCCAAATTCTCTCCACTCCGAAGGCAACTGCAAACGGTAATAATCTTTCAAACATCAATTGTTTGTCAGCTTGGAATTCTAACTGTCTTTTCTGACTGGTTAAGAAATTTTTTAAAGAGAAGGCGACGTTTTTGGCTTCGGCTCCAAAGACCGTTTTTCTCGGCATGACTCGGCCAAAAAGAAAAGACGTAATTGCCAAAAAGAAATTACCGGTAAAAAGGGCTATTCCGGCTATTACATAATATATCGTCCGTGTAGTTTGCGGATTTTTGTCAAACATCTTGTCTTCAACAACCAATTCGTAAAGTTTGTTTTTTACATCGCTAACAGTCCATGATAAATCTTTACCTTTTAATTTAACTATGTCATCTCCTGTATTAAAAATTCCTGATAATAATTTTTTTTCAAACGATAATAATCCCACATTATTTCCATACTTTTTTCCTTTAATAAAGTAAAAGTCCCCTTTCTTTCTTTCATCAATTACCAAATATCCCCGGTGGGCCAGATCAACGATTGTGGCCGAAATATCTTTCATATCAACGGTTTCATCCCCTAGAGTTCCCACTTCCCCGGGTGTCAAAAATCTTTTCCCGTCTTGAGTTTTTGGCGGGTCAAACCAAGCTGATGTAACTCCAACTACCCCCTTTGGATCACGTCCGTACCTCATCCAGCGGTAAATAATGTAAAAAGGTAGAAAAACGTACCAAGTTAAA
>PCTC01000052.1 GCA_002786595.1 Candidatus Roizmanbacteria bacterium CG22_combo_CG10-13_8_21_14_all_34_12
TTTGTGAGGAAAAGCAACACAAGGCTCAAGAATTGATAAATCAACATCGATGATTTTTTCATACTTACAATTTTTATCCGGTCCATAAAATTTATATGGAAACTGATTACGGTTCTTTAAATATTTTTTTAACTTTTGATCCGCCTCAAAAATGGCCGTTCTGGCGCCCATTTCTACCCCCATATTAGCAATGGTTATCCGTTGGTCCATAGAAATATTTTTTAGGGCTGGTCCGCCAAACTCAACGATTTTTTTTGAAGCACCGTCAACCCCAAGTTTCCCAATTAGATACAAGATTAGATCTTTTCCATAAACACCTTTTTTGAATTTTCCTTCCAGATTAAATCTGATAGTTTTTGGTATTTCGAAGTCATATATAAATCCTGTAGACATAGCATAAGTCGCATCGGTCGTTCCTACACCAAAAGCCAAAGTATTTAAAGCCCCGTTTGTATCAGTATGTGAATCGGTTCCCAAAACTATTTCACCTGGGACAATATAACCATCTTCAATTAAGACCACGTGTTCGATGCCGTCACCTTCTTTATAACATTTTGTTCCTTGTTCACGGGAAAATTGCTCCATCAGATCGATTCCTTCAGAAACAGCCACTGACGAAGATGGAACAGTATGATCAGGAATAAAAAATATCCGTTTCGGATCAAAGACCTTAACCCTTTTATTGTATTTAGCAAATACATCGGAAAATTTATTTTTAAAATCCTGAATAGCCGGGGGGCCAATGACTTCGTTAAAAAATAGAATATCGATAGGAAGATCCAATTTTTCTCCGGAAAAGATTGGCCGGCCAACATGATCGGAAACGATTTTCTCCACAATAGTTTGTTTGCCCTCCGCAGTCTTGACGAAGGAGGGATGTTTTTGAAATTGCATTTGGCCCAGTAGGGCACCCAAATGTGATCTTATTTTTCCTAATTTTCCACCCAAAGAGAAGCTTTTTATATCTTCAGGTGGATTTTTTATTTTATATTTCTTTCCGTCAAATTGAACAATTTTGTTATCGAAATCAATAATTATTTTTTGCTTAATTTTATATTCCGTAATATCATCAACAATGATTGCCGGAAGGCCATTGTTTAAGCAATTTCGGTAGAAGATATCCGGATAGGATAGGGCAATGATTACCTTAATATCGTTTTCCTGTAAAGCATAGACTGCCTGTTCGCGGGAGGAGCCGCAGCCAAAGTTCTTTCCGGCAACGATAATATTGTTTTCCTCCCTTTTACATCTAAAAACAAAATCTTTATCGTAATTATCAAAAGCATATTTTTTAAAATAATTCCTATCAGTTGATTCCTGCAAAGTCCATGCGGGAATAATATCGTCGGTGTTGATGTCTTTGGGAAAAATAGACGTGATTTTTCCTATAATCTTGTTTGTCATAAGTTGTTTTGAACCATCAAAATTCTTAAATCTTGATCATTAATCTCTTTTTTCTCATCTGCTAAATTTAAAAATTTTTTATAGATAGTATTTAAATGTTCTTGCTTGATTTCATATTTAAGATTTCTCAACCGATATTTTAAAGCTGCACGTCCTGACCTAGCGGTTAAAACAATTTTTGATTTATCAATACCGACGTCTTTTGGATCAATAATTTCATAATTTTCTCTTTGTTTGATAATTCCATCTTGATGTATACCCGAGGAGTGGGCAAAGGCATTAGCGCCAACAATAGCTTTGTTTTTTTGTATGGGCATGTTCATCATTTTTGACACCTTTTGACTGATGTCATAAATTTTTTCAGTATTGATGTCCGTTTTCAAATCTAGCTTCTTGTGCGTTTTCAAAATCATGGCGATTTCCTCCAAAGAAGTATTACCAGCTCTTTCCCCAATTCCGTTAACAGTCACTTCAACTTGACGAGCTCCATTAATTATTCCGGCCATTGTATTGGCCGTTGCCAATCCAAGATCATTATGACAGTGAACAGAAATAACAGCCTGGTTTATATTTTTTACGTTTTCAAAAAGATATTTAATTTTTGCTCCAAAATCCTGAGGTAGACAATATCCTGTTGTATCAGGGATATTAACAACAGTTGCTCCGACTTTGATCACTTCCTCAACCATTTTAGCTAAAAAATTCGGATCAGCCCGGCCGGCATCCTCGGCATAGAACTCAATATCATCAACGAATTTTTTTGCGTATTTAACAGCCCAAATTGCTTGTTCCAGAATTTTTTTCCTGGTGGACTTAAATTTGTGCTTGATATGAATATCCGAACTGCCGATACCGGTATGAATTCGTTTCCGTTTGGCAAATTTTAAAGATTCAGCGGCAACATCAATGTCTGCTTTTCTGGCTCGAGTCAAGGCGCAAATAATTGGTTTTTTTATCGCTTTTGATATCTCTATAACCGACTTAAAATCTCCAGGTGAAGAAATAGGGAAACCGCCCTCAATAACATCAACCCCTAATTTTTCCAGTTCACGGGCAATCTTAACCTTTTCAACGGTATTTAATTGACAACCTGGGACTTGCTCACCATCGCGTAAAGTGGTGTCGAAAATAAAAATTTTGTTACTCATATTTTAATACAAAAAAATAACCCCGCTTGTGACGGGGGTCTTCGTTTGGCTTTTATACCAAAAAATTAAGCTCCCGCCCCAACGGGGTTAAGGAGCAATCCCACTTCGCTCTTCGAGCTTCGAGGGACAAGTGATGCTAAAGTTTTCATATTTAGGAAACTAATTATAACAGATATTTTTAAAATACAAATGAAAATTATTTTCTTATTTCAAATTGGTCAAATATTTCCTTTGGCTCTTGCCAGAAGACTTGGACATCAGAGACATGAGAAATAGGGGGACCTTTTTTAATTAACTCAATTATTTGTTTGACTTTTTCTTCTTCTCCTTGTATCTGAGCCTCAACGGAATCCGCATCTTTATTTCTTACCCATCCGGTCACTTCAATAATCTTTGCCTGGATTTTAGTCCAAGCACGAAAACCGACGCCGATGACATCGCCTTTGACGTAGAGATGAACTTGTTTTAGCATAAGACAGTATTTAGTATAAAGTATCTAGTATCAAGTATGAAATCAATAATTTGTTTTTAAATACTAAATACTTCATACTTTATACTGGATACTACTTTATAGACGGATCAACTTCCCTCGCTCTTTTCAAATAATCATTTGCCCGATTTTTATCTCCTTCAGCTAAATATAGCTGATAAAGACTATACAGGATATCCCTTGCTTTCGGGTTAATAGTTAATTGTTGTTCAAGATTATTTATCATGACTTTTTTTTTGTTTTCTCGTTGAAAAATTTCCTCTCTAACAGTTGGTCCATAAATATTATTATTCATTTCCAAAATTTTCTGGTATTCGGACAAAGTCTTTATTTTTTGTAAAAAACTAATCGTTGCCTTTTTGTCATTATTAACAAACCTTAAATACAATGGGGAAATTAACTGACTAAAAACGAAATTCAAAAATAAAAAAGCAAAAATTAAAATGAATCCGATTTTTTCCTGCTGTTTCATAATGATGTTTATCATTATATACTTTTAGATAATAAGAAAGAAATAAAGCTGAGATTTTATTATAATATGTTACGCTTAATCTATCCTTAGTGGTTTAATTCCCCGGCGTTTGCGTCGAAACATGTTTGTCATCCCCTCGCAGGAGGGGATCCAGATGATAATTACATTTTAAAAAAGGACTCAGCTTGCCCTGAGGAGTATGTCATTTCGACCAGATACTATCACCGGACTTCAATTTTTAGTTCTTAATTTTTCCCTAACATAAAGGTAGGTTTCAGGATTTTTAAGAGAAGCTTTTATTCTTTGATTAACTGATCGTTTTACTACGTTTTCATAAGCTTTTATTGGAAAGTAATCATGATCAACCCTTAATTTATTTCTTTTAAGTTCCCGAGAGATTGTTCCAACATTACGACCTACTATTCTGGCAATATCCCTTAATGTTTTACATTAGTCCTAATCTGGGATACCTTTGATTAATCTCGTAAGTCTTGACATTTCAACATTCGCTTTCCTTAGTTCCACTATGTTATCGAGAGCCTCATTGATTGTTTCTGGTTCGGTTTTGCCGCCATATTGTCCATTAAGTTCTAATGCCATTTCTCTGTACCGTTTTCTTGCTTCATGGGGAGAAATTTTTCCTATAAGTTTTTCCAATTTTCTTTCAGAACCAGGCTTGCACCTAACCTTTCCTTCGGCTAAGAGTTCGTGAACAGCCTGATTAACATCAGCACATGTGGTTCCTATCAGCAGACGGGGTCTTGGTTTTTCCATGACTTGCAGTTTACTACTACTACTACTACTTGTCAAGAGGAGCTGAAAAGATTATTTTTGTGCAATAAATTGCACCACTACTGTAGTGGAATGATTTATCATTCCAAAATAATTCTATATTTTATTATCTTATTAACGGTCGTCCACAAGATAATGCATTTACTATCTTTGTACGATCGAGCTAAGATGGTAAATTAAGAAATTTTATTTGCTGATATATTTATCAAGCAGGGACTTAAGATTGGTCACTATAAAAGAAGGCAAAAGGAAAGAATAATGATTGATACCTAACTGCATCATCTATTAATCGGTAATACAAAATGCTCAATTGATTAATCGATTGTACACACTCTGATAATAATCTTAGACGATTCAAGGCTTAAGCTTTTGAATTATTGAGGAATAAATTTAGTGTGTGGTACTGTACTTTTGCAATGAGGTTTATGAATAACACCAAGTTTTTCAAAATAAGTTGTGAATAGAGAGGTGTCACCTTTATACATTGTTTCAGCAATACTATTAAAGTTAGCACAATCACATGGCTTTCTTTTTATAGTCGATAAAAGAACTTTATTCTGCATTTCCCCTTGGGTTAAAGCTTTTTTCATAATCCGAATTGTACTTCTTCTTCTTGTCAAGCACATTTGGACAGGGAGGGGAGGTTGATTAAAATATGTTGTAAGTAAAATTTAATTTTTTTGGTTTTTTAGCTATTTTTTCCTGCTGTTTCATACTTACATATATTATATACTTTTTACATGGACCAGATTGATTATCAAATAATTATTGATAGGGTAATTACAATAAGTTTAGCTGGTTTAGCCGCAATACTCGCGGCTGGATTGACTTTAATTCTTATTTATTTGATTGTCATTTATTTCCGTTTAAAAAAAAGAGAGCAAATTTCTTTGGAAATGGTAACTTTAGAAGTAAAATTAGCTAAAGAAAATGAAATCAAAATTGATGCCGCTGATCAGATGTTTTCTTCATTCTCATCACTCAAAAAGTCGGGCTTTTGGTCATTTTTGGAAGTTGATGACGTAGTTTCTTTTGAAATTATTGGTAAAAAAGCTGAAATAAGATTCTATGTTTCAGCCCCAAATAGGATAATTGATCTAATCGAAAAAACAATTTATGGCTATTATCCGATGGCTGATATTCGCAAAGTTGACGAACCAAATATTTTCTCTGAACAAGGGAAGGTAGTTTTTGGCGGTTTAGTGCAAAAAGAAGCTTTATATATGCCTGTTCGTCTCTATCGTGATTTACCAACTGATTCTTTATCCGCAATTACTTCGGCCCTATCAAAATTTGATGACAACGAAGCGGGTATTATCCAAATTTTAATTCGTCCGGCAGGTGGTAAATGGAAAAATTCCGGGAAAAGTTATGTTTCCAGCACTAAAAAAAATGAAGCTAACCCGGAAAAAGCCACCTTTAAAACCGATCCGAAAGTACTGGAAAAAATTGAAGACAAAAGTTCAAAATCAGGCTTTGAGACAACGATTCGTTTTGTTGTCACGGCGTCAACTAAAGATATGGCTGATACCCATTTAAAAAATATCAAAAATGCTTTTACCCAATTTAATTCTGATTTAAATAATTTTGGCGGGACAAAAGAGTTATTTAAAGGCGGATTTATGATTAATTTTATCTATAAATTTTTTCCTATTATAGATTTGGCATTTTGGCCTTTTGGTAAATCAATTTCAGTTTTATCAACAGACGAACTGGCAACTATTTTTCATTTTCCAAATAAAACCGTAGAAACGCCTCACATCAAATGGCTGAAAGCTAAGACCGCCCCCGTTCCCATAGAAGTTCCTCAGTCGGGGGGGACGTCCGTTGGAGGCGGCTATTACCGCGGAGTTAAACGTCCGGTTACAATCAGAGTAGAAGATCGCAGGCGCCACGTTTATATCATTGGAAAAACCGGTGTAGGAAAATCAGTCCTTCTTCATGACATGGCGATCCAAGATATTAAGGCCGGTCACGGTGTTTGCGTGATCGATCCGCACGGAGATTTGATTGATGACATTATTAAATATATCCCGCCCGAACGGGCTGAAGACGTCATTTATTTTGATCCATCTGACGTCGAGCGTCCGATGGGTTTAAATTTACTTGAAGCTAAAACTGAAGATCAAAAGCACTTCATAACAACCTCAATTATAAATCTTATGTATAAACTTTATGATCCGCAAAGAACCGGTATTATTGGTCCTCGGTTTGAACATGCCGTCCGCAACGCCATGTTAACCGTGATGAGTGAGAAAGGTTCAACTTTTGTCGAAATTGTGAGAGTTTTGACTGATCCAAAATATGTCCAGGAATTATTACCTAAAGTTCAGGATCCGATCGTTCGTCGTTATTGGACAGATCAAATTGCCCAAACCTCAGATTTTCATAAATCAGAAGTCCTTGATTATATCGTCTCCAAATTCGGCCGTTTTATTACCAATAAAACCATGAGAAATATTATTGGCCAATCAGATTCAGCTTTTGATTTTCGGAAAGTGATGGATGAAGGAAAAATTCTCTTGATTAATTTATCTAAAGGAAAACTTGGAGAAGAAAATTCCAGCTTTTTAGGACTAGTTTTAATCCCAAAAATTTTGATTGCAGCGATGAGCAGACAGGAAATACCGGAAGATAAACGTCGCGATTTTTTCCTTTATGTTGATGAGTTCCAAAATTTTGCCACACCAGATTTTGCTACTATACTGTCAGAAGCCCGAAAATATCATCTTAATTTAACGGTTGCTAATCAATTTATCGGGCAGATGGATGATGAAGTTAAAAATGCTATTTTTGGAAACGTTGGAACTTTGATCTCTTTTAGAGTTGGTGTGACCGATGCTTCATACATGCAAAGGGAATATCAACCGGTATTTGGTGAAACGGACTTGATTAATATAGAAAGATTTCATGCCTATATGAAGACAATCGTTGACAATGAACCGGTGCCGCCTTTTTCAGTTGATATGACTAAAGACATTAAAATATTTAAAGCCGGGGCTAATGAAAAAATTGCCCAAGCCATTATTCAACTTTCCCGTCTAAAATATGGTCGCCCTAGAGAGTTAGTTGAGGCGGAGATTAATCAGAGAGCGAGACTATAAGAAAGATCAAAGTGCAGAGTTCAAATATCAAAGATTAGTTAAAATTTAAAAAACTTTGAGCTTTTAACTTGGTTTTGATCTTTGAAATTTGATTTTTTAACAATGCTAAGTACATATAAAACAAGCCTATCTAAGAAATCCCAACTTAACTCTAATACTTACCTCTATCATTTTGATCTGATAGAGCCTAAGGAAATTATTTTTAAACCTGGTCAATATGTTATGCTCAAAGTTCCCTCCATTAATGGTCCCGTTTCCCGTCTTTATTCAATTGCGTCTCCTAATAATATTAAAAACAGTTTTGAATTAATTGTCGAAATAGTTCCATGTGGTTTAGCATCAAATTATCTATTTTCACTTAAAGAAAACTCCGAAGTGACATTTCAAGGCCCAGCAGGAATGTTTGGATTGAAGAAAAATAAACGGGATAAAATATTTATGGTGACCGGAACAGGAATAGCACCGGTAAGATCAATGGTAATTTCTAATTTCAAATTTCTAATTTCTAAAGAAATTCCAAATTCCAAACTCCAAATTTATTGGGGAATGAAAAATTATAAGGATATTTATTTATTGGATGAATTAAAACAATTAAACAATGAAACAATGAAGCAATTTGAATTCAAGATTTGTCTTTCCCGCGAACAAAATCTTGACATAATCCCGGAGGAAGATAGAAAATATTTTGAACTCGGACACGTCAATTCATGTTTTGATCAACACATTGAAAATTGTAAATTGAAAATTGAAAATTTAGATTATTATCTTTGTGGTGGTCGTCAAGTAGTCGAATCACTCAAACAATTTTTATTAATCAAAAATATTTCTCAAGAGAATATTATGTTTGAAAAATTCTAATTATTGACTTCTTTCAAAGTATGCCTTTAATATTTCTTTAGCGATTGGTCCGGCGACATCAGATCCCTGCCCACCTTCTTCAATTAATATTGTTACCGAGATTTCAGGATTATCATATGGAGCGAAAGCTGTTATCCAAGCATGTGGCATTCCTGATGTAGCATGAGATTCAGCTGTACCAGTCTTGCATCCGACCTGAATTTTGGTTAAGGTCTGACCCTGCTTTTCTTGTTTTGCAGGGTCAGACCTTATTGAAAAGTCGAAAAGAGGCCATCCAGTACCTCCGGTTGAACAGGCCTGCTTCATTCCTTCGCGAATTAAAGAGATTGTTTTATCAGAAATCGGCAATTTTTTACATGATGGTAGAGACGCAAAATTTTGCGTCTCTACATTTTTTTTTAATAATTGTGGCTTACATAAATATCCGCCATTAGCAAACACATCGGCGACGAGTGCCATTTGCAAAGGAGTGGTTCCAACATATCCTTGTCCAATCGATAAATTGTAAGTGTCACCCAAATACCAATTTTCTTTTAGTACTTCCTTTTTCCAAAATGTTGAGGGAATAATTCCTTCAACCTCGTCTATACCAATTTTTGTTAACTTTCCCAGTCCAAAAATATCAGACCATTTTTTAATTTTTTCCACACCGGTTTTTTCCCCAACCTTGTAAAAAAATATATCATTTGATCTTCTGATTGCTTTAATTATGTCAACCATACCCTCAACTTTTCCATACTGCAAGTAATACCAGTTGCCAAAAGTAGCTGCTCCAGCCTTAATACTTCCTTTATCTTCAATTTCAGTTTTTTCATCAATAGCCTTTTCTTCCAAACCAGCCGTTGCAACGATAAGCTTAAAAAGAGACCCGGGCGGATAAGTGGCCTCGGTGACACGGTTAAATAAAGGATTTTCCGCATCGGTTAAATAGCCTTGAATATTGGTACTTGAATTATCTTCGAAATCTTGAGAATTAAAGGAAGGGGTGGAAACACTGGCCAATATTTCTCCGGTTTTTGGATTAGTTACAACTATTGCAGCTTTGACATTTTTTACCAATTCATAGGCTTTTTTTTGTAATTCAAAATCAAGGGCGAGCTGAATCTTATCACCGGGAATTGGAGGGAGAACATCGACGGTTTTTAAATATCGTCCTTGAGCGTCAATTTCCACTAATTTTTTTCCGGGTTGTCCACGTAATTCACAATCAAATAACTTTTCAATTCCTTTCTTTCCAGTTCGGCTACCTAATTGAAGTTTATATTGACAGGTATCATTTCTAAGATCATTTTTGTCAGCTATTTGACGGTAACCAATAAAGGGAGCAACGACTTCAGGATTTTGATAAACTCGCTTAGAAATTATTAATTTTTGATTAATATCAGGTTTCAAGTTTTGAGCAATAATAAATCCTTTTCGATCTACTATATCTCCACGGGGAGCTTCAATTGTAATTTCTCTAAGTCGATTTTGCTCCGAAAGAGTACGGTAGTAACTACCCTTGACGATTGTCAGTTGAAAAAGTCTCAAAAACAAAATAATTAAAAAAAGGAAAATTATTGTAATATATATAAAAAAAATATTTTTTGCCAATTGGCTATCGGATCGAAAGAAATGAAGACCTTTTGAGTCGCCTTTTTGAAAGAATGGGAGTCTGTCCATATTTAACTTATAAAATATCCCTGGGTAAAATATCCCAGCAACAAAATATGTAAAATTAAAAAAACAATAAAAATCAAATATTTA
>PCTC01000073.1 GCA_002786595.1 Candidatus Roizmanbacteria bacterium CG22_combo_CG10-13_8_21_14_all_34_12
AAGATGAAGGGCCAGATTATTCCGGCGGTTATTACTGTTTTTGAAGATAGGACTTTTACTTTTGTCACAAAACTTCCACCGGTGGCGGCTATGATCAAAAAGAAACTATCGCTACAGAAAGGATCAGGAAAACCTAATTTGGAAAAAGTCGGCAAGTTAACAAAAGTTCAACTTGAGGAAATTGCAAAAGAAAAAATGGCCGATTTAAATGCAAATGATGTTGAGGCCGCCATGAAGATCGTTGCCGGCACAGCAAGGTCGATGGGTATAGACGTTGAGAAGTAATAAAAGCTTGATATCAAATTTTTTATCGGAAAACAAACAAAACCGAAAAAAACTTAATATCATCGCTTTATAAATTAATAATTAAAAATTTAGATTTGAATAAAAATTTAAAATTTAAAATTGAAAATTAAACGATATGGGAAAAGTCAAACCAAGATTGATCGGAGATACCGAAGTTGAAGAGCAACAGAAAAAAGAACAGAAGGCTAAGTCAATGGAAAAGAAAATGATGAAGAAAAGGGACGTCGTTGAAAAAAAAGAAAAGAAATCTGTTAAGGTTAGGAAAGTCTCCGCTAAAGCTACAACGACTCGAGGTAAAAATTATCAAGAAGCAAGAAAAATGATTGATAGAAATAAATATTATTCTTTGCCGGAAGCTATTTTATTATTAAAAAAAATCAAACCGACCAAATTTGATCAATCAGTAGAACTTCATTTTGTTGTTGGTGAAACAGGCTTAAAAGGAGAAGTTGAACTACCATTTTCTACAGGAAAAATAGTTCGAGTAAAGATCGCTGATGATTCAGTACTTAGTGATTTGGAAAAGGGTAAGATCGAATTTGACGTTTTAGTTACTCACCCTTCTTTCATGCCTAAATTAGCTAAATTTGCCAAAGTCTTAGGCCCAAAAGGTCTAATGCCTAACCCTAAAGCGGGGACAGTTTCAACAAAACCGGGAGAAGTCGTTAAAAAATTTGAAAAAGGAATGTTACGATGGAAAACAGAAGCAAAATTTCCTTTAATTCATCAAATGATTGGTAAAATTTCCTTTGAAGAAAAAAATCTAATTGCAAATGCGGAAAAATTTTTTGACGCCGTTGGAAAATCTCATATTCAAAACGCTTTTATTAAAACGACTATGAGTCCCTCCGTCAAACTAGAATTTACAAAATAATTTCAAATCTCAAAATTCAAAGATCAAAGCCAAGTGTAAAGTTTAAAGTTTTTAAGTTTTTAACTAATTTTTGATATTTGATCTTTGCACTTGGATCTATATCTTAAACTTTCTCTTCGCTAGGTCGATAATAATGTTAGTTGCATCTTCAACGGTTATGTTCGACCCGGTTCTGATGACTAAATCATAGTGATAGGCTTTACAATGATTATGATTGAAGAGCGAATGAACAAAATTTTTTCTTTCAGCATCTGATTCTTCTATTCTTTTTATTGCGTCAGATCTTGAAATATTTTCATAAGTCATCTGCCAGACAATTCTTTGATCCAATTGACAGATCATTCTTATATTTAATGCCTGAGGAAAAAGAAAATTACCACCCCGGCCTAAAATTATTGTATAACCTTTTAATCCAACCAAGGTCATAACTTTAACCAAATGTCGTTGATAGCCGGAAAGATGAGGAAATCTTTTACCAAATGTTTTAGCGATGATAATATCCAATAACGGGAACTTTTTTGGATCAACAGATTGAGCTAATTTCTCTTCCAATTGTTTATTTTTGGCAATTTTATCAATCAACTCATGATCATAAACTGTCCAAGGTTTTCCAAGAAGAGAGGCAATTAAATTAGCGGTTGATTTTCCGCCTGAGCCCATTTCTCTGGAGATGGTAATAATCGGCAGAGGCCCGGGTTGCGGGGGCGGTAGAGGAAAAAATTTCTTTTGAAGAATTTTGTAAAATTTTTCCATGGATTATAAGTTTTATAACAATTATAATGATTGTAACATTTATTAAATCATATGGATTATCTAGTCAATAAAGAAAGTCAATTCTGGTCCTATCTTTCCCAAGGACAACGTGACCTTCTTGAAGAAGGACTATATCTAATGGATGATATTATCCGCGATCATGCTTATCAATTTAAGGATTATTCTTTTTTGGTTTTTCCTTTTGCAAAAGCCTATGAGGGATTTTTAAAACAGATATTCAGAGATAAAAAACTAATCGGTCGTCTTGACTATATTTCTGATCATCTACGTTTGGGCAAATTAATGTCACCAAATTTAATTGGAAAGTTAGGTCCAGATTCTCTATATGTGAAGATAGAAAATCAATATTCAAAAGATTTAGCTGATAAAGTCTGGAATGTTTGGAAAAATGGTCGAAACCAAATCTTTCATTATTTTCCTCACAATATTAAAGCTATTTCTTTCAATGAGTCGAGGGGAATTTGCTTAGATATCTTGAGGACAATGGAAGAGGTGTTTAAACGGTTAAACGGTTAAAACTTAAACAGTTAAAAAAACTATTAAAACTTTAAGTATTAAACGTTTAGTAGTTTAATGTTTAACAGTTTATTTAGGTTTTAACAGTTTAATACTTAACTGTTTATTTTTATGAAAGGGCTAACTTCTACTCAAGTTTCTAAATTCCTAACTCAATACGGTCTAAACATCATTACGGAGCAAAAGAAAAAGCCACTTCTTCTTAAATTTTTTGAACAATTTAATAACTTTTTAACATTATTACTGATCGGTGCAGCGGGTTTATCTTTCCTACTAGGGGAGACCCTTGATGGTAGTTTAATCATTGGGATTGTAATTTTAAACGGACTTTTTGGTCTTTATCAGGAAGCAAAAGCGGAAGAATCTTTACAGGTTTTAAAAAAAATGACTGTTACTAAAGTGAGAGTCATCAGAGACGAAAAAGAAATAGAAATTGATAGTAAATTTTTGGTTCCTGGAGATTTGGTTTATTTGGAGGAAGGAGTAAAAGTACCAGCCGATGGGAAAGTGGTTAAGTCAATTAATATGGAAATAAATGAATCGGCCCTCACAGGAGAATCTTTTCCGGTTCTAAAAAACGAAAAAGAAGAGGTTTTTTCAGGAACAATTGTTACTAAAGGAAGAGGGTATATCATAGTAACTAAAATTGGTGACTTAACAAAATTTGGACAGATTGCCCATAATCTGGAAACTATTGAGGACGGGGTAACTCCGTTACAAAAAAAATTAGCCGACTTGACCAAATTTATTGGAATTGGTGGAATAGTTCTTTCAATAATTGTGTTTTTGATCTCGTTATTTGAAGGGACAGGTTATTTTCCAGCATTTTTATTATCAGTTTCGTTGGCGGTTGCGGTGGTGCCCGAAGGATTACCAGCCGTTATGACAATCACATTGGCGATTGGTATGAAAAAAATGGCCGGAAAAAAAGCCATCATCAGAAAACTTTCGGCCATTGAAGCTTTAGGGAGTATCACATTAATTGCGACTGATAAGACGGGGACGTTGACGACGAATAAAATGCAAGTTAAAGAAATCTGGACGGTAGATGGTGGAAAATCGAAGGTGGGAGTAGAAGATAGAGAATCGAAGATAGAAAATCAATCCTCTATCGTCTATCCTCAAAACCTATTTTCTATTCTCAACCCTCTATCGTCAAAAAAACAAGACGCATTTTCGTTAATGTTATTAAACGGAATTCTTTGTTCCACTGCTTCATTGGTCTATGTTCATGATCATGGAAGTTGGGATGTACTTGGCGATCCGACCGAGGGCGCCCTTTTATACATGGCTCAAAAGCAGGGATTAGATATTGAAGAAATTAGAAAAAATTGGCAGTTAATTGATGAAAAACCATTTGATTCGGTGACGAAGATGATGAGTGTTGTTGTTCAAGGACGGACCTTGTCAGCGACTCAAAATAAGGTCCGTCCTTATATAACTTTCTCTAAGGGCGCCCCCGAATCAATTCTCAACGTCTGTAAGATGACGGAAGAGGAAAAAAAGAAAATAAAAAAACAAGTTAACAAGTGGGCAGGGCAGGGATTACGTGTATTGGCATTCGCCTATTCGACGGTAGACGATAGAAAATTGAAAATAGGGGTAGAAGGTAGAAGATCGAAGATAGAAAATCAATCTTCTAACTTCAACTCTCAACCCCAATCATCTATCATCAACCATCTACCGTCTAACATGATTTTTTTGGGCATGGTCGCCATCCACGACGCTCCACGTCCAGAAGTGAGAGAAGCAATTTTAAAAGCCAAAAGTGCCGGAATAAAAGTGGTTATGATCACCGGAGATAATGAAAAAACAGCTGAGGCAATCGGAGTTTCGAGTGGTTTAATTAAAGAGGGCGATGAAATTTTGACTGGCGCACAACTGGAAGAATATAACGATGATGAACTCTCCAAAATATTACCAAGAGTTAAAATATTTGCCCGGACCAATCCTTTTCAAAAACATCGGATTGTTTCTCTTTATCAAAGGTTAGGCGAGATCGTTGCCGTCACCGGGGACGGAGTCAATGACGCGATTGCTTTAAAACAGGCGGACGTTGGAGTGGCAATGGGGCTGGTCGGAACTGATGTTGCTCGAGAGACAGCTGATATGGTGATAACCGATGATAATTTTACCACAATTGTCACGGCCGTTGAAGAAGGAAGAAATATAATTAATAGTATAAAAAACGCTATTAAATATTTATTAGCATGTAATGTTTCGGAGGCAATCGCTTTATTAATCGGACTTATTTTAGGATTACCAACTTTATTTTATCCGATTCAACTTTTATATATTAATTTAGTGACCGATGGTTTACCGGCTTTGATGTTAGCTTTTTCCCCACGGGACACCGGTTTAATGTCAATCACTCCGGAAAAAGAAATGGTTTTGCTAAAGAGTAAAGATCAATCGTATATTGGTGCGGTGGGATTCGTAGGGGCGATTCTTGTGATCGTCTCATACTTTATTTTTTCAGGACAAAAACTGGGGGGGGCGGCTGCTTTTTCAATCCTAACAATCATTCAATCTTTTGTCTTTATTGATCTTTGGTTGAGTCATCGTCATATCCATGAAAGTTTTAAACATCTATTATCTCCTTTATTTTTTCTGGCTTTTATTTTGCCGTTAGTTCTTCAATTTATTATTTTAAGTCATCCGGTTTCAGCCGGAATTTTTAAAATTTTACCAGTTTCAACACTCATATATTTTGAATTTGTTGGCCTTTCGATGCTGGTTCTTACTGGGATATTTTTTGTGAAGAAGGTAATAAAAATACGATAATTTTTAATTTCAAATTTTAAATTTTTATTCAATTTTTAAATCTTAATTCTTAATTCAAAAACGTTTATAAATTAGATTTCAGAAATTTTAAATTGATTAGAAATTAATAATTAAAAATTAGAATTTTTTGACAGTTTCAATAATTGCCTCAGCGTCAATCTCTTCATAGTGGAGCAGTTCTTCAGGAGAGCCCGAGCGGGGAAGCTTACGGACGCAGAGATGGATAAAATTAGTGACTATTGACCGATGGTTAGTGATTAGCAAATTCATTACTGCCTCGCCGATGCCTCCGGATGGATAATGGTCCTCGACGACGATGATATTATGACAGTTATGGGTTAGTTGGTTAATGGTTACTTGGTCAATGGGTTTGACAGAATAAACATCAAGGACGACCACTTCAATGCCGGATTTTGCCAACTCTTTTTGCGCCTTTAATGCCTCGTGTAATGTCACACCGGCAGCAATCATTAATGTTTTGTTATTTTTTAATATTTTGGATTTTGAATTTGTTTCGGATTTCGGATTTCGGATTTCGGATTTGTGAATCTTAGATCCACCAATATGAAATTCTTCTTTTTCATCATAAATCACCGGTGTTTCTTTTCGGTTCGTCCTTAGATAAAAAAGTCCGTCCGTATCTGCCATGATTTGTGTCAATTTGAAAGCGGAGACTGCGTCTGAAGGATATAAAATTGTACTGTTTAGAATGCTACGGAACATCGAGATATCTTCAAGACCCATTTGTGATGGACCGTCTGGACCAATCGATACTCCACAGTGTGAACCGACTATTTTTAAATTAGGGGCAGAATATTGGGCCATTCTCAGTTGATCAAACCCGCGGGTCAGAAAGGCTGCAAACGTCGAGGCAAAAGGAATAAATCCGAGTTTAGATATTCCTAGGGCAGTCGTCATCATATTTTGTTCGGCAATAAACATTTCAAAATATCTTTCCGGAAATTTTTTGGCAAACTTTTCCGAGTAAGTTGAGTTAGACATTTCCGCGTCGAGGGCAACGATTTTTTTATTGACGTCGCCAAGGGCAAGCAACGCATCGCCATAGGCCAAACGAGTGGCAACGAAATCACCGAGTTTGTAATTTTTAATTTTTAATTTTAAATTTTTATTCAATTTCAAATTTTTAATTTTTAATTTTAAATTGGGGACATTAATTACACCTCGAACGTTAAGGTTAACATCTCCTAATTCTTTTAATGCAGACTCTAATAAATCCTTCGATACCGGCTTCCCATGCCAGCCCTCTTTATTTTCCAAAAATGAAACACCTTTGCCTTTAATTGTGTGAACTAAGATTATGGTTGGCTTTGAGGCAAAAACAAATTTTTCAGTTTTGTTGGTTTTCTGAAAAATTTGTGTTGCCGATAAAGCCTTGTAAACCTTTTTTAAATCATGACCGTCATCAACCGTAATCACATTCCACCCAAACGCTTCAAACCTTTTTTTATACGTTTCTAAATCCCAGCCGAGCATGGTTTCTGTACTTTGGCCAAGTCGGTTAACATCCGCTATTGCAATTAAATTATTAAGTTTGTAGTGTGAAGCAATCTGAATTGCTTCCCAAACCTGGCCTTCAGCCATTTCGGAGTCGCCCAGGAGAACGAAGACTTTTGGAATAGACGATAGACGATGGATAATAGAAGATAGTGGTTGAGGATTGATGATAGAGGATTGATTCTCTATCTTCGATACTCTATTTTCTACAACCATCTTCAATTTTCTATTATCTATCGTCGACCTCAATCTTATCCCCAGTGCCATTCCCACCCCGGCCGAAAGTCCCTGTCCTAGTGACCCCGTTGCCACATCGGCGTATTTAAATCTAAAAGTTGGGTGGCCTTCAAGGTCAGAATTTATTTTTCGCAACTGCATTAATTCCGGATAGGAAATAACTCCGGCTGCATGATACAATGAATAAATAAGCGGAGAAGCGTGGCCTTTAGAAAAAACAACTCGATCATTGATAGGATTTTTCGGATCTTTTAAATCGAGATGTAAAAATCCACCGAAGTAAAGAGTTGTCATTAGTTCAACGGCAGAAAGGGAAGTAGTTGGATGACCCGATTTTGCTTCAGTCGTAGAAGTCAGAATATCGTAGCGAATTAATTTACAGATTTTTTTTAATTTTTCAAAATCAACCATAGAGATAGTTTAGCAAAATAATTTAAATAGTTTCAACTACTGTCTTAGTTTCAAATTTATATTTGACACGATATGAGATTTAGTATATAATCGTACTAAATATGAAAACGTACTCACTATCTAAAATAATAATGACTTTACAAAAACAAAATATCTCCTTATTTGCTATCTCAGACTTTGCTCGACTATTTGATCTAAAAAATAGCAATACTCTTTATAAAAAAATTCAGAGACTTGAAAACCAAAAAATAATTAAAAAATTGATAAACGGTAAATATTTATTTTTACTATCTCACGCCGATGAATTTTCGATTGCTCATTTTATTTTAAATCCATCATACATCTCACTTGAATCAGCCTTATCTTTTTACGGTATCATGACAGGTTTTTCTTATTCCCTCACGTCCGTTACGACTCGGCCACCTAAAACCATATTGCTTGATAATAAAGAGTATTCTTATTCGCGCATCAACCCGTCACTATTTTGGGGTTATGAAAAAAATGGTCAATTTTTAATTGCCAATAAAGAAAAAGCTCTCCTTGACTACTGTTATTTTTCACTGAAAGGTCTTCGGACCCCGATTGATTTTGATGAGATCGACACAACTCAACTTGATAATAGAAAACTATCAGAATATGCCCATCGATGGGGAGATAAGCGTATAGTAAAAATTATTAAAAATATAATATGATGACTAAAGATCAGATCAAAACTTTGTCGAAATATTACCGAATTGATGGATTTAGTATAGAGAGAGAATATCTCCAGTTAATTTTTTTAAGCCATCTGTATCAGCACAAAAAATCAGGGGAAATATATTTTAAAGGAGGGACGGCCTTGAGACTTCTTTATGGGTCATCTAGATTTTCTGAAGATCTAGACTTTACTTCAATTTACGATAAAAAAATGATAGAAAAAATAATAACGGACGTTGAAAAATCAATTCAATCGGAGCTACCAGAATTAAATATCTCAGTTTTATATTCAGGAACAAATGGAATTATATATAGAATTAAGTATAAAACCTTGGATTTTAAGTTTCCTTTTGTCATTCGCCTTGATATTTCGTCATGTATCAAAATTACCGCTCATGAGACGACTCCAATTATTTCTAAATATCCGATCGTAAATTTTCCGATTGTGGTTCATCTGTCTCAAGCGGAAATATTTGCAGAAAAGATAAGAGCATTACTCGGGAGAAGTAAGGGTAGAGATTTGTACGACGCCTGGTATTTGTTTGAAAAAGGAGTAAATCTTAATCAAAATCTTGTTGAAAAGAAGATGAAAGAGGTTGATAAATTATACAATAAAAAAATGTTATTAAAAAAAATCAAAAACTTTTCAGATAAACAATTAGACCAAGATTTAGCCCAATTTTTACCACTAAGCCAAAAAAAAGCTATCCCTATGATCAAAACCAAGCTAAGCGAATATATTGATAAGCGTTGATTATTGATTTTTGTGATAAAGTATTCTAGAATAGAGACATATGAAAAAATTTAATTTTAAAGTCATTATTACTCAGGACGAAGATGGTATTTTTGTTGCTTCCTGTCCATCTATTCCAGGATGTCATTCTCAAGGAGATACTTATGAAGAAGCACAAAAAAATGTTGAAGAAGTAATTAAGCTTTGTTTAAAAGTTGCAGAGGAAGATAAGGAATATGAAAATACAATCAATTTTGGAGAAACTGAGTCATCTCAATTTGTTGGAATAACTAATGTCATGGCTAACTTTTCTCCTTCTCTATGACAAAATTACCATCATTAAAGGCTCGCAAAATAATAAAAATACTTAATCATTTAGGTTTTGAAAAAATAAGACAAGAGGGAAGTCATATATTCTTTAAACATGAAGATGGAAGAGTGACTGTAATTCCTTTCCATCAAGGAAAAGACATTGGAAAAGGACTCCTGCGTGCTATCATAGACGATATAAGAATTACTCCAAAAGA
>PCTC01000012.1:0-9477 GCA_002786595.1 Candidatus Roizmanbacteria bacterium CG22_combo_CG10-13_8_21_14_all_34_12
AAATATCTCCAATAAACTTGTGGCAATAAAATCAGATGAGAAGAGCGGTTGGCTCCAAAAACCGGTTGTGAAGTTAAAAATAAAAATGGATCACCGGTAGTTTTCCAGAGATAGAAACAGTAGGAGAACAAGCCAATCAATGGAGCAAGTAAGGCTATAAATAGTACTTTTCTGTCATCCCCGCGGAGGCGGGGATCCAGTCTTTGAATTAAGTGAAATGACATTGGAATTACCAAAAATACCCCAACCAATCTTGTTAGTGATGCTAATAATACAAAAATAAAAACTAATAAATAATTTTCTTTTTTTAGGAAAAATAATGTTGAAATTAACAAAAGAAAAAATAATCCTTCGGTATAAACAGCGCCAAAGAAGAAGGAGGTTGGAAACAAAAGCAAAAAAACAATTATCCAATTACTATCTTTGTACGACCGCGCCAAGATAGTAATTCCAATAAAAAATGAAACATTTGAAATAATTAATCCAGTTAGAAGTTGATTATTAGAAAATAATGGAGTTAAAAATTTTATCAAAATTGGGTAAAGAGGAAAAAAGGCTTGTTCATATTGAGCATAACCATTGCGGGCAATAGAAATATAATGAAGGCCGTCAAAATTGGCTAAAGCTGAAATCCAGTTGGGTAAATTGAATAATAGCAATTCATCTTTGTATGGAAAAAATCCTAAATAAGGAATAATTTTTTGACTGAAAAAAATTATTAAGAAATCAAATATTCGCCAAAGTAAAAAAAGAAGTAATATGAGAAATAAATTCATGGATAAATTATAGCAGGACTCAATAATCTATTGATTATAATTAAAAGTTTCCTCTTTTAATTTTTCACTTAACATTATCTTAAGTAATGATTGATAAGGAACGTCTTTTTTATTTGCAACGATTTTTAATCTATTAATTAAATCAACCGGTAGCCTGATAGTAATAGGTCTCGTGCTTTTCTTTAAAGAGGACAAATCCAACTTCACTGGTTGATCGATATCAAAATATTCAGTGGTATCATGAGTAGCCCAAAAATCTCTTTCTTCGTCTTCGTTTTTAAATTTAGGTATAAGTTTATATTTTTTCATAGTGTTTCCTTTCCTTTTTACTTTGATTTCTTGCAGAAATCACTCTGATTTTACCTTGTCTTAAGGTAAAAACAACTGTTAATAGTCTTTCTTCATCAGTATTTCCATAAGCCACCAATCTCTTTTCAGTTTTTGAATGATGCAAATCTTCAAAAACTTTTAAAGGCTCATTAAAAAATATCTGTTCTGCTTCCTCATTGGTAATTAAATGCTTTTTCCAGTTCTTATTAAGGTTTCCTTTATCCCAATCAAATGAACTTGATTTAATATTTGACAAATCAATTATTTCAATCATCTTGTATGTAATGGTACAATACAATAAAGCGTGTGTCAAGGGGGTAAATATTTGATAAAATTGATTTATAAATACGGGGTATAGCTTAGATGGCTAAAGCGTCAGGCTGGGGGTCTGAAGACCGTGGGTTCAAGTCCCGCTACCCCGACAAATTTTTTTGCTAAACTGATTCAATTATGACAATAAAGAAACAATCTAACCTTAAAAAGCTTGATATCCTTTTATTAATATTATTTCCTGTTCTTGCAACTTTCACTTCACTTTTGTTAAAAACCAATTATTTTATTTCAACAATATTATTTTTTGTAGTTCCTTCGATATATTATTCTTTGAGAACTCCGTATGCAATAAAAAAGTTACTGCCTTTACTTTGTTAATGTATGTTCCTGTAGGCGTAATCAGTGACTATATTTTTGAAGCAGGTAATGCTTGGGCAATCCCTCACTCTGTTTTTTCATACAAAGTATTAAATGTTATACCAATTGAAAATTTTTTTTGGGGAATTGGATCAACTTATTTATGCTTAATGTTATATGAACATTTTATAGATAAAAGTAGATATAAATTAAAGTAAATAAGACAATCAAAATTGGCCTTTTTGTTTTATTAACTTTTGTAGTTTTTGTTTTTCAAATCATTAAGAATGATAAAGTACTATTGTTTGATTTTCCATACTTTTGGATCGGATTAATTATTTTAACTATCCCAACTTTAAGTTTTTTACTCAAATTTCATTTGTTTATTTCAAAATTTATAAAAATTTGTGCGTATTTTTTTTGTCTTGCAACTTTAAATGAATTTACAGCTCTTACTTTAGGTCATTGGAAATTCACAAGTCCTGCTTATGTAGGAAGAATGTCTTTTTTTGGTTTTATAATTCCATTTGAGGAATTTTTCTTCTATTTTATCATTATGTCTTTGGCAGTGATGTCATATTTTGAATTCTTCTTTGATGATAGGAAATAATTTATTGTAAAATATACTTATGAAATTACTAAACATTTCCATAGAAAAACCGGCGGAGATTAATTTTATTTTAGCCCAGTCGCATTTTATTAAAACGATAGAGGATTGTTATGAAACATTAGTTGAGGCAGTACCGGGAATAAAATTTGGTTTAGCTTTTTGCGAGGCTTCAGGCGAAAAATTAATTCGCAAAGCAGGGACAGACGAAGAAATGATTAATCTAGCCGTTAAAAATGCAAAAAACATTGGTGCCGGTCATTCTTTATTCATATTTCTTAAAAATGCTTTTCCAATCAATGTTTTAAATAGAATTAAAAACTTATCCGAAGTTACTCATGTTTATTGTGCGACCGCAAATCCGACTGAGGTCATCATCGCTGAAACATCACAAGGCCGGGGAATAATGGGGATAATTGACGGTGGCTCTCCGGTTGGTGTTGAAAATGAAAAAGAAGAAAAGAAAAGAAAAGAATTTCTCCGTAAAATATGTTACAAACAATAATAAGTTACTTCAGTTTCTTTAAATCATTATCAAAAGTCTCCAGGGAAGATGTTTTGAGACTTTGGTTAATTGTAAAGATCCAACAGTCGATGTAACTAAGATTAGTTTTACCAAATAATCCTAAAGCTTTTATCATAAGTTTTTTTCTTGGGTTGACAATCCAATCAAAATATAACTGCTCTAATAATTTAGATACAACAAGTGATTTGGGAGTTTTGAAATGTGAAGAAAGAACCCAAATCGTTTCAGCCAAAACAATCTCGTCGAAATATATATTTACATCGTTTTTATAAGCTTTATCAAATATTTTTTGTGCTTTGATAGAAAGAGTTGGGTGATCATTCCTCAGATATCTGAGTAGAATGTTTGTATCTATAACAACAGTTGACTTCATATTTTAACGTTATATTTTTTCCCTAATTCTAAACCTGCCTTTTCTCTGACAGTTTTCATATCTGCATAAGGAACATTTGTTTTTAATGAACCAAAAAGACTATCAACAATATTAGACTGAGATAATACCTGTATTATTGCTTGTTTTTTATCTTTAACTGGGTCTAAAAAAATTATTCTATCCCCAACGTTAATATTAAGAAATCGGCGAATTTCTTCTGGTATTGTTGCTTGGCCTTTTGTAGTGACGGTTGATATATTCATAGTAAGAATTATATTATAAAGTAATACTCTTGTCAAGAGGTAATACTTACGTAAATTATGGAGTGATAAATCACTCCACTACTTAATACAAATATTTGTTTCAGATTTTGATAAAATAAGATCATGAAAAAAATTATTACAAAAGAATTAATTGATAGTCTTTCTAAACTGGCAAAAATTAACCTCACTAAAGAACAGGAAGAAAAATATGCAGGTGAATTCTCTTCGATTATTGGATATATGGATGAAATAAAAACTCTTGACGTAGAAAATATTCCAGAAACAGCCAGAGTAACCGATGAAGGCAATGTCTTGAGAGAAGATAAGATTGAACCGTCATTTGATCAAAAACAGACCTTAAAAAATAGCAAAAATACCCATAACGGTTATTTTTTAGTTCCGCAAATTTTAAAAGAAGACTAATATGTTAATCAATCAATCAATAAAAGAATTATCTTTATTATTAAAGAAAAAAGAAATCAGCAGTGTCGATTTGATTAAAGAGTCCTACTCAAAAATTGAAAAATTGGATAATAAATTACATAGTTTTATAACAATTAGAGATAAAAATGAAGCGTTAAAAGAGGCGGAAGTAAAAGATAAAGAAAGAAAAGAAGATTCTTCAATTATTTATGGTCTACCTTTTTCAATAAAAGACGCCTATTGTACAGAAAATTTTCGGACGACCGCCGGAAATAAAATATTGGATGATTTTATACCTCCCTACAGTGCAGCAGTCTATAAAAAAATTATTGATTCTGGATCAATTTTAATTGGAAAAAATAACATGGATGCTTGGGGGCATGGTGGATCAACCGAAAATACCGACTATCATCCGGCTTGTAATCCTTGGGATTTGGAGAGAATCCCCGGTGGATCATCCGGCGGATCAGCGATTGCCATATCAACCCGAATGGTGCCATTTTCGATAGGTGAGGATACCGGAGGGTCAATCAGAAGCCCTTCAAGTATGTGTAACACCTCGGGGTTAAAAGTAACCTATGGTCGGGTTTCGAGGCTTGGAGCCATAGCTTACGCGTCATCTCTTGATTCAGTTGGCCCGATGGCTAAATCGGTTGAGGACTTGAGTTACTTGCTTGAGATAATGGCTGGTAAAGATAGTCTTGATTCAACAAGCTCCAAGACAAAAGTTGATAGATATAGCCAATTCTTGGGGGCTCCAATAAAAGGAAAAACAATTGGTTTACCTAAAGAATTTTTTGGAAAAGGCCTTGATCCGCAAATTAAGAAAGTCCTTATCGACGCAACAAAATTTTTTGAAAAACTTGGTGCGAAAATTCAGGAAGTTAGTTTGCCTCACTTTATCTATGGAGTTTCCATTTATTATCTTATTGCGTTAAGCGAAACAAGTTCTAATTTAGGACGTTATGACAGCTTTAGGTTTGGTGGTGAACGAGAATTATTTTCTGAAGAAACGAAGAAAAGAATCCTGCTTGGAACTTATGCATTGTCCGCCGGTTATGCAGACAAACTTTATAAGAAAGCCCAGAAATTAAGAACGATTCTTATTCAAGAATATGAAGAAGCATTAAAAAAATGTGACGTAATACTCGCCCCGGTTAATCCCAGCTTGCCATCAAAAATTGGGGAACTGATAAACGATCCGCTAAAAAATCTGATGGAAGATCTTTATACTGGAACGATCAGTTTAGTCGGGGCACCAAGTTTATCGGTTCCTGCCGGTTTTGCCGAAGGGTTACCAGTCGGAATGCAGATTGTTGGAAAAAAATTTGGTGAAACGGAATTATTTCAATTAGGATATCTTTATCAGCAAGAAACCGATTGGCACAAAAGATTGCCACCAATTTTGAATATTTAAATATGAAAAAAATTTGCATAATATTTTGTGGAGGGACAATTACAATGAAGAAAAATAAATCTGGAGCCTTAGAACCTTTTCATGACGCGAATGATTTAATAAAAATGGTTCCCGAAGTGGAAAAATTTGCTAATTTTTCATTTATTCAATTGGTAAATATAGATAGCACTAATATGGATCCATTAATCTGGACAAAAATTACCAAAACAATCATTGAAAAAAAAATGGATTATGACGGTTTTGTAATCACCCATGGAACTGACACAATGGCTTACACGGCTTCTGCTTTATCTTATGCTCTACATAATATTAATAAACCAATCATAATAACGGGAAGCCAAAAACCTTTAAAGGATATTCCAAGTGACGCTCCAAATAATTTAATTAATGCGGTAATAGCGGCAACCCAAATGAAAGGAGGAGTGTTAATAGTTTTCGGTCAAAAAATTTTACAAGGAAATCGATCTACTAAGATAAGCGAATCAGATCTTGAACCTTTTGATAGCCCAATGGTTCCCCCGGTTGGAATAATTAGACTAGAACACGAAATAAATAATATTTATATTCAAAAAAATCACAAAGATTTTTTGAACAACATTAACTTTGATAGTAATATTATTACAGTAAAAATTACTCCGGGATTATCAAACAAGAATTTGGAAAAAATATTTTTTTCCGGATATAAAGGGGTAATATTGGAAAGCTATGGCCCAGGAAATATTCCTGATTCGTTAATGCCTTTTATAAATAAAGCAAAAGAAAATGATTTACCCGTAATAATTTTAAGTCAGTGTAAAAACGGAGTAACTAAAATGAGTCTTTATGAAGTAGGTCGCCAGGCTTTTGTGGGGGGGGGAATACCAGGAGGAGATATGACAATTGAAGCGGCTTCGACAAAATTAATGTGGGGTTTAGCGCAGACAAGAGATATTAAAAAGATTAAAGAATTGTTTGCGACCAATATTGCAGGAGAAGTAACAATAAATAAGTAAAAAGTTTAAAATAAAAACATGTCATTCCCGCGAAGGCGGAAATCCAGACTAAAATCACCATACAAAAAGGTAATAATAGACTGAATCCCCTCCTACGAGGGGATGACAACAAAGAAAAATATGGCAGATTACAACGTAATAATAGGCATGGAAATTCATGCTGAACTAAAAACATTATCAAAAATGTTTTGCGGGTGTAAAAATGATCCATTTCATGCAGAAAAACCCAATATTTATACCTGTCCTGTTTGTTTAGGATTACCTGGAGCTTTGCCGGTCGCTAACAAAAAAGCGATTGAATGGACGGTAAAATTGGGACTGGCCTTAGGTTGCAAAATAAATTTATTTTCTAAATTTGACCGTAAACACTATTTTTATCCCGACCTGCCAAAAGGCTATCAAATTTCCCAGTATGATCTCCCATTTTGCTACGATGGAAAAGTTAAAACATCATTTGGGCCAGTTGGGATTACACGAGTCCACTTGGAGGAAGATACAGGAAAGTTAATTCACCAAAAAATTAACGGCCGTGATGTTTCATTAATTGATTTTAACCGATCAAGCGTTCCCTTGGTTGAAATTGTTAGCGAACCAGAAATTTATTCGTCAGCCCAAGCAAAAGAATATTCAAAAAAACTCCGTCAGATTATCCGTTACTTGGATATTTCAGACTGTGACATGGAAAAGGGGGGAATGAGATTGGAGGCGAATATTTCACTTCAAGATCAAAGATCAAAAATCAAAGATCAAAAATTAGAATTACCTAACTATAAAGTTGAGTTAAAAAATATTAACTCTTTCCGGTATTTGGAGAGGGGAATTGAGTATGAAATTGAAAGACAAACAGAAATATTAAATGAGGGGAAGACGCCAGTACAGGAAACACGTGGATTCAATGCAGAAAAAAACATGACCTTTACCCAAAGGATAAAAGAAGGTGCGGCTGACTACCGGTATTTTCCCGATCCGGACCTGCCCCCGATCAGATTTAATGAAAAATGGATGGGCGAAATCAAATCGTCGGAACCGGAATTAATTGACTTGGTTTTTACCCGTTGGGAAAAAGATTATAAAGTTGATAGAAAAATTACAGAGCTACTTTTTGAAACAGCGGCTGAATCCAAAAAACTTGATGAAATATTTATCAATTTAACCAAACAAAAACTATCGGTTGATAAATTTGTTAATGCAGTTGCTAATAAGAAATTAATGATCGACTTATTTGTAAATAATATTGAAGAAATCGTTAACACTTTTAAAAAGTCAGTAGCAGTTGATGAAATTACAGATGAACAATTAAGAGTTTTTATTGATAAAGTTTTGTTAGTAAATCAAAAGGCTGTAGCCGATTTTAAATCAGGGAAAACGAATGTGATGAATTTTTTGGCGGGGATGGTGATGAGGGAAGCGAAGAAGAAAGTAGAGTTTGGAAGATTATCGAAACTAATAACAGAGATATTAAAATCTTAAAGATTAAATATTTATTATATGAAAACAAACAGGCCAAGCTGGGATGAATATTTTATGATGATGGCTAACGTGACAAAAAAAAGGGCTGATTGTACTAGGCGTCAAGTAGGAGCTATAATTGTCCGTGATTTTAGAATAATTTCAACTGGTTATAACGGCACGCCTCATAAAATAAAAAATTGTAGTGAAGGAGGCTGTCTGCGTTGCCAAAGACGGGATAAAGGCGAAATCAAAGGCTATGAATATGAAGAAAGCTGTGTATGTATCCATGCTGAGCAAAATGCCATTATTCAAGCTGCCCTTCATGGTTCATCAACAAACGGATCAACACTTTATACGACTGCCAATCCTTGTTCCAGTTGTGCAAAAATTATTGCCAATGCGGGAATTATTAGGGTAGTTTGTAGAGTAGAACATCATGATTTGGGAGGAATAGAACTACTGAAGAAAGCAGGAATTAGTGTTGAAATAAAATAATTTCAAATTTCTAATTACTAATTTCTAATCAATTTTTAAATCTTAATTTTTAAACATTAAAAATTAGAAATTGAATAAAAATTAAAAATTTAAAATTGGAAATTAATGTCATATCGTCTAATTTTATTTCTAGCTTTATTTTTCCTCCCGCTCTCCCTCTTCGCTGCCACTCCCAACAATAAATTCGGTATTTCCCTGGCCCAGCCGCACTTAGAAGATTTTCCCAAGGTTCGCGAACTGGTAAATTCAAATAGCGGTGATTGGGGATATATTACTTTGATAGTTCAAGAAAACGATCGGGATAAAAATAAATGGCAAGATATTTTTAATCGTCTCCGTCAAGATCATTTAATTCCGATCATTCGTTTGGCTACTCAGCCGGAGGGGGAGAACTGGCGAAGGCCGGAAGTAAAAGATATCCAGAGCTGGGTGGATTTTCTTGACTCATTAAATTGGGTGGTCAAAAATCGTTACGTGGTCCTGTTTAATGAGCCCAATCACGGTTCGGAATGGGGTGGGGAGGTCGACATAAAAAGTTATGCCGAAGTTTCCCTCGAGTTTGCCAAAAAATTAAAAGAAAAAAATAAAGATTTTTTTGTCATGTTGGCAGGATTTGATGCATCAGCTCCATCTTGGATGCCAGGCCTCGAAGATGAGGAGGTGTTTTTACAGGGTCTGACCCTCGTCGAGGGTCGGACCCTATGGTCGTATCTCGACGGCCTTTCATCACATTCCTATCCCAACCCGGGTTTTTCAGGCAGTCCGTACGCGATGGGAAGGGGAACCGTCAGGACTTATGAGTGGGAATTAGAACTACTTCGTCAACTGGGAGTAACAGAAGAATTGCCGGTATTTATTACAGAAACTGGTTGGAAGCGAGGCAGTGAAACAGCGGTCGCTGATAATTTTCAAATTACCTTTGATCAGATTTGGGGTCCGGATAGTAGGGTGGTTGCCGTCACACCGTTTGTTTTTGATTATCAAGGCGAACCCTTTTTAGAATTTTCCTGGAAAACCCCCTCCGCCAAGGCTTCGGAGGGTCAAGGAAATTTTTACCAACAATATTATACTGTCCAGGCAATGTCAAAAATAAAAGGCGAACCGGAAATTATTGAAAAAGGCTGGATAAATTTTAAATTACCGTCCGATCTGGTTGTCCAGTCAACCTATCATTTTAAGGTTAAATTAAATAA
>PCTC01000012.1:9524-18154 GCA_002786595.1 Candidatus Roizmanbacteria bacterium CG22_combo_CG10-13_8_21_14_all_34_12
GTTAAATTAAATAATTTAGGACAGGCGGTGTGGGATAAGGATGCGGGGTATAAGATAAAATCAGAAACTTTTTTATTTGATGATCTGAAAGATATCAATCCTTTTGAGGAGAAAGATATTTACTTTACTTTAAAAACAAATGAAGATTTAGGAAATAAAAAAATTAAGTTTATTTTGCAAAAAAATAATAAAAATATTTTAATTAGTGATGATTGGAATATAAATATTTTACCTTTACCATCATTAAATTTTGAAACTAAATTTTTTCCTTGGGGAAAGGGGAGAGGAGAAGATTATGAAATCCAGATCTTTGACATTGATGATAGGTTGGTCTTTAAGAAAAAAAGCCTGTCAGTCAATGGAGGGGTCGGTCAGTTAAACAACATTCAAAATATTGCCCTTGACGAACTCTACAGAATAGTTCTCCTGAAGCCCTATCACCTGCCAAGGCAGGAATTTATTGTTTTCAAAAAAGATAATAATAGAATTAAATTTAAATTACTGTTGCCACTTGACTTTAACAACGACGGAACTTTCAATTTCAAAGACCTACTTAGATTGCTAGGACGTTGAAAAAAATTAATTTATTTTACTTCCTCACCTTTCTTACAAAACTTTTTCATTTGATCAGTTATGCTACAATTATTTTATGTTAGATACGGTGATGGTTTTGCAAATAAAAAACATTCTTTTTAAATTTTTGGACCCTCAAAAAAACAAGGTTTTTATATTTGGCTCAAGAGCAATAGGTAAGGCAAGAAAATTTAGTGATATTGATATTGGAATAAAATCTGAAAAAGAGATTAACACTCTGCTTTTATCAGATATTAAAGAAGCTTTTGAAGAATCAAATATTCCATACACGGTTGATGTGGTTGATTTCTCTCAAGTTTCGGATAAATTTAATGAAGTGGCAAAACAAAAAATTATTTATTTAAATTAATATTATGACCAAAATCCAGTCTCAATATGAAGATTTATAAAAAGCTTTTGGAAGATTAAAAGAAGCGGTGATTCTTCCATCTGATGTGACTATTAATCAAGATGCCACTATTCAAAGATTTGAATTTACATTTGAATTGGCTTGGAAATTGATGAAAACCATATTAGAAGAAGAAGGAATAAAGGTCGTCAGCCCAAAAAATGTTATTCGTGAAGGGGCAACAATTGGTTTGATTGATGATCCTCAAAAATGGTTTGTGTTCTTAGAAAATAAAAATTTGTCAGTTCATACATATAAAGAAGAAATTGCTCAAAAAGTTTATAAGTCTGCAAAAGAATTTATATCGTTTGCGGACAAATTAATTTTGAAGGCAAAAAATTATTTGGTTTAAATTACTTCCTCACCTTCTCACAGAATTTTTCCAATCGGTCTAACCCCCTCTTGATATGCTCCATGCCAGTGGCGAAGCTGAGGCGGATGTAACGGTCATCACCAAAAACGATACCAGAAATGACGGCAACATAAGCATCTTCCAATAGTTTTTGAGCAAATACCAATGAACCTTTTACCTCCAGACCATAAAATTTTGAAATGTTGGCAAAGACATAAAAAGCTCCGTCAGGCCGGGAAGCAATTACCCCATCAATTCTATTCAGACGATCAACCATAAAATCACGGCGTTTTTTATATTCGTAGACCATTTTGGCAACGTGATCTTCCGGACCTTCAAGGGCAGCCAGGGCAGCTTTCTGAGAAATTGATGTAGGATTGGAAGTAGTGTGATCTTGAAGACGTGCAGCCGCTTTAATGATCTCCTCTTCCGCGGCCGCATAACCGATCCTCCAGCCGGTCATTGCGTAAGATTTTGAAACACCGTTGACAACAATAACCAATTTTTTGATCTTTTCATTGACCGAGGCAATACTAACGTGCTTTTTACCATAAATTATCTTTTCATAGATCTCATCGCTGAGAATATAAATATTATGTTTTAAGCAAATCGAGGCGATCTGTTTTAATTCTTTTTCATCATAAACCACTCCGGTCGGATTTGATGGAGAATTTAAAATAAGCATCTTCGTTTTTGGGGTAATGGCCTTTTCCAGATCCTGAGAATTAATTTTAAAATTATTGGTTTTTAAAAAAACACATTTACCTTCAGCGATTTTTATCATCTCTTCATAGCTTAAGTAGTATGGGATCGGAACAATCACTTCATCCCCAGGATCAACTAATACCATGATTATATTGAATAAACATTGTTTTGCACCAGTTGAAACAATAATATTTTTTGGCTCATAATCAAGCCAGTTATCCCGGCGGAATTTAGCACAAACAGCCTCTTTTAGTTCAATGATGCCGGAAGTAGATGTGTAATGAGTAAAACCTTCGTCAATGGCCTTTTTTGCTGCTTCTTTGATATGGAACATCGTATCAAAGTCCGGTTCACCGGCCGCAAAGGAAACAACGTCCAAGCCTTGTTTTTTCATTTCTTTAGCTTTAGAGTTAATAGACATTGAGAGAGAAGGATTGATGGCAAGAGCACGTTTTGAAAGTTTCTTCATTCGTAGTATTTGTATTATAAATTTATAATCTTGGTTTGGTTTTTAATTCCCTCAATTACTCGTTTTACTTCTTCGTTCGGTGCCAAATAATAATGTTTAATTGGTTTTAAATTTTCACCAAGCTCGTAAACTAATGGAATGCAATAAGGAACGTTTAAGTTTACAATATTATCATTAGAAATATTATCTAAATATTTAATGATGGCCCGCAATGAATTATGATGTCCGGAAAGAATGATTTTTTTGCCGGCTTTTATTTCCGGTTCGATCATTTTTTGAAAATAGGGGACAGAGCGATTATAAGTATCCTTGAGACATTCGCTTGACGGAAGCAAAGACGGATCAACGTCCTTGTACACAGGATTATTAATTGGATGACGGGAGTCAGTTTTTTCAAGAAGTGGTGGCGGAATATCATAACTGCGGCGCCAAATATCCACCTGCTCTTTTCCATATTTAGCGACGGTTTCAGGTTTATTTAATCCTTGCAGAGCCCCATAATGACGTTCATTCAATTGCCAAGCTTTAATGACTGGGATTTGCGAAAGATCCATGGCGTCCAATACAATCTCTAGGGTTCTAATTCCCCGCTTTAAGTAGGAAGTAAAACCAAGATCAAAAGTAAACCCAAGCTCTTTTAATTTCAAACCGTATTTTTTTGTCTCTTCGACTCCTGGCTGAGCCAGATCAATATCCGTCCAACCGGTAAAACGATTAGACCACTCACTCAAACCGTGCCTGATAATAACAAATTTATACATTTAAAAAATTAAAATTTCTAATTATTCTAATTAACCTAATTGACCTAAAAAATGTTCAATTCTCAATATTGGTTATTGAGTATTATTTAGATCAATTAGTACAATTAGGTTAATTAGGTCAATTTTTTTAAATAATTAACATTCGCCTCTAGGTCTTTCGCTTTCGTTAAAAAACTCCCTGGGCATATAACATCAGGCTTATATTTTAAATTATTTATAACAGACAATGTTTTATCATTAACTGCCCCATCAAGGAATATTTTAGACTTATAACCAAGTACCCTTAATTGTTCAATTTTATTTAACGTATCAGGTAAAAAAGGGTTTCCCTGAACTCCAGGAGTAACAGACATTATTTGGAGACAGGGAATAGTGTCTAAGGCATAGTGACTAGTTAAATCAGAGATTTGATCTTGAGGATTAAGTGTTAGGCCTATAGGAATATCAGATAAATTTTCAATTTTAAATTTCAAATGGTCAATTGCGGAATAATGAATAAAAATATTTTTGATATTAATTATTTTTTTTAACTCATTAAGTTTGTTAATGTCTGATTTGAAATCTGAAACCATTAAATGAAAATCAAAAAGACAGTCTTTATAAAGACTGTCTTTATTAAGAGTGTCCTTAATCTCCTCAATTTGGACAGTTTTGTTGGGGACAAAGATTCCGTCGGCAATATCGATTTGAAAATATTTATAAAATGGAGAAAGGCGATTAATAGTTCTAAATAAAGACTCAGCCGTTGGTTCAAGTATGGACGGACAGATTTGCATAAATATTATTCTATAATATATTTATGAATAACAAAACACTAAAACTATTATCTGACTTCGTTTCAATCCAATCGGTTTCAACAGACAGGTCTAAATATCCTGAGATGCTAAAAGCGGTTGATTTTTTAAAAAAAGAAATAAAATCTCTCGGGTTAGAAGTAAAGACTTATCAAAAAGACGACTGTCCACCATTAATTGTTGCTAAATATTATCTACCTCACGACCGTGGTATAGATAGAAAAACAATTGGCGTTTATGCGCATTATGACGTCCAGCCGGAAGATCCGGTGGGAGAGTGGGGCAGTCCGCCATTTAAACTTACGATAAAAAATGGAAAGATATTTGGCCGGGGCGTCGCCGATGACAAAGGTCATATTATTCAAACATTAATGGCGATTAGAAAAATAGTAGAGACGCAAAATTTTGCGTCTTTGCAAAAAAATAATATAGTTTTGATTTTTGAAGGAGAAGAAGAAACGGGAAGTAAAAATTTTGAATATTTAATTAATTTAGCTAAGAAAGACTTGGAGAAAATCGATGTTTTTTATGTGCTGGATATGGGTATGGAGACAAGTAACCAACCAGAAATATTTTATGGATTGAAAGGTCTAATAGGTTTTGGTATTGAAGTTAGAACGAACAAACAAGATCTTCATTCGGGAGTCTATGGAAATAAGGCTGATAATCCAATTCAAATTCTTGCGGAACTTTTTTCAAAAATTAAAGACAGCCGGACAAATAAGATTTTGATTCCTCATTTTTATGACAAAGTTAAATTTTCCCTCCATCCATCTTTTGATATTCATGGAATTACCGGCGGCTATGCCGGAGAAGGCATAAAAACAATTATTCCAGCGATGGCTCATGCTAAATTTTCGTTCAGACTGATCGAAGATCAAAACCCGGATGAAATTGAAAAATTAGTTTCAGATTTTATCAAAAATAATTTACCGAAGGGGATAAAATATTCCTTAAAAACTTCCGGAAAATTAGATCCATTTTGTACCGATATTAATAATAAATATGCCAAGGCAACCGACAAAATATTCACAGAAATATTTGGGAAAAAAACAAAGTTTAGCAGATCGGGAGGATCAATTGGCGCCGTAACAACACTTTCAAAACAATTTAAAAAGCCAATTATTTTGACGGGATTTACCTTAAAAGATTGTAATATCCACGCACCCAATGAAAATATTGACGAAAAGATGTTTGAAAAAGGGATAGTATCATTGGAGAAAATATTTATGTTGAGCGAAGTCGAAATATGAAAAAAGACGAGCTGATTTATTACTTAGGTTTTTCTTATTGTTTGGGCATTGGGCCAATGACTTTTAAGGTGATTAAAAACCACCCCAAGGGTGTCCGAGGAGTCTATGAAACCTCACAAAAAGAATTATTACCGATTTTTGGAGTTAAATTGGCGGAAAAATTTGTTGAGTTCCGGAGAAGATTTGATCCGAAAAAAGAATTGGAGAAATTGAAGAAAGACGGAATTACGGTTTTGGCGGTTGACGGCGAAGATTATCCGGAAAGTTTGAAAAATATTTCCGATCCACCTATATGCCTATATGTCAAAGGCTCGATACCGAAATTTTTTGACGGAAAACAAATTTACTTTGCTATCGTCGGGACTCGCAAACCAACGTCTTACGGAACTCAAATTGCTTATAAATTTTCCCGGGAATTAAGTGAAGCGGGCTTTATTATCGTTTCCGGTATGGCTCTCGGGGTTGATACGATTGCTCATCAGGCGGCTCTTGACGCCGGCGGGAAGACGATTGCTGTCCTCGGTTGCGGGGTTAATATTATCTATCCGGCCATTAATTATCAACTTTATCATAATATCATTAAAACCGGTGGAGCCGTCATCAGCGAATTTCCACCGAATCAAACAGTTTTAAAAGGTTTATTTATTTCCAGAAATCGGATTGTCTCCGGTTTATCCCGGGGTGTTTTGATTGCCGAAGGAGGGGAATATTCAGGTTCGTTAATAACAGCCAAGTATGCAGGGATTCAGGGAAAAGACGTCTTTGCTGTCCCTTCTCCGATTAACTCAGATATGTCTAGGGCGCCAAATTTACTTATCAAACAAGGAGCTAAACTGGTAACAACCGTAGAAGATATTTATGAAGAATTTAATATGAAAATAACGCCAAGGAAAAAAGAAGACATCAGAAAAAATTTAACTGAAGATGGGAAATTTATTTTTGATATTCTGCAGAAAAATCCAAAAACAATTGATGATCTGGCGATTGAATTGGGGAAAACAGTTTCCGAAGTTCTAAACTCAATTTCGGTCATGGAGATTGAGGGGGTGGTGGAGAAGAATATGGAGAAGAAATACCAAATAAAATTATAAATAAATTTGGTTTACAAGTTTGTCTGCTTCGACATTTTCTTCCCTCGGAACATATTGATATGTAATCGGTAAGTTAATTTCCTGTTCCAATCCGCGAATAATCAATATATATTCTTTTATCCTTCCATTTTTAACTTTAAAAAGTCCCTTCACTTGATTTACCATCAACCTTGAATCGCTGAAGAATTGAATTTGTTTGACATTTTTAAAATTTAAATTTTGAGAATTGTTTCGAATTTCGATATTCGTGCTTCGAATTTTTTCTAACGCTTCAATCAACGCTTGATATTCCGCATCATTATTAGTGGCAATACCGATCGATTTTTTAAAATCAAAAACTTTTTTCCCATCAATATATCCAACGCCCCCAATTGATGAGGGCCCGGGATTGCCTTTCGAACCTCCGTCTGTGAATACTTTGAGAATCATAAGTAAAAAATACTATCAATAAACCAATACTACAAATACTACCAATGAATGATTAAATAAACAAATAATAAAATAAAAAAATCATAGTGTTCCCCAAAAACCTGAAGAAAATTTAGGGATGAATTGAAATTCATTTGACAAAGATATACAATTATTGTATTATTTTTGTATATGAATACTCAAACTGTCAATATTTCGCTACCGAAAAAATTGGTAAAGATTATGGATAGCTTTGCTGAAACTCAATTTTCTACTAGAAGTGAACTTATCAGGACAGCTGTAATAAGGTATATTAATGAGGATAAAAAATTATTTGAACTTTTTTCATACGCTGAAAAAAAAGCAAAAGAACTTAATATAAAGGAAGAGGATATAGAGAATATAATTGATGACTACAGAAAAGGAAGATAATGATTAAAGTTGTCTTAGATACTAATATTATTGTTTCTGCAATAGTTTTTGGTGGAAAGCCAAGAGATATTATTTATTTAATTCAGGAAGGTAAAGTTCAAGCTTTTGTCTCTTCATTTATTTTGTATGAGTTAAAAGAAGTATTGACAAAAAAATTTAATTTTAATGATGAAAAGCTTAGTGAAGTTGAAGATTTAATTAATAAAAACTTTGTTAGCGTTTCGCCAAAAGACTCTTTAAAAATGATTAAAAGTTATCCAATAGACAATAAGATTCTTGAGGTTGCCGTTGAATCAAAAGCCGATTATCTTATCACAGGTGATAAAAAACATATTCTACCTTTAAAAAAAATTAGAAAAACTAAAATTGTTTTAGCTGAAGAATTTTTACTTACGATTAAAAAGGGACGCTCTTTATAATCTCCTAAAACCTGAAGAAAATTTAGGGATGAATGTACAAGATTTAGTAAGAATTCACAATCTTTGACAAAACCGTATCTCAATGTATTAATTATTGTTTTGTGTCATCCCCGTGCTTTGCCGGTCGTAGCCTTGGCGAAGGCTGGAAGACGGGGATCCAGACATTTAGCTTGGATTCCCTCCGGAGTCTGCCCTCGACTCCGATCGGGGGAGGGAATAACAATCTGTGTCAAGACTTGTGAGTTTTTACAAGAATTAATGCATCTCGACAAATTTAATGCAAATTGATATTATTAACGCATATGACATTTACCGCAACAATTACATCGCAAGGTCAAATCACTATCCCAGCCAAAATTAGAAAAGGAATGGGTTTTAAAAAAAGACAAAGAGTTATTCTTACCTTAAAAAATAACTATGTCGTTTTAGAACCAGAGCCAGACATCATGCAGTTATCAGGCGCCCTAAATAATTATGCGATAAAAAATAAATCGATTGATGAAGTTATTAAAATTGAAGAAGAAGCTATAGGAGATGCAGTGGTTGAACACTACAAGAAAAAAACTAAATAAATATGAAAAAATATTATGTTGATTCCAATTTTTTTCTTCGTTTTATCTTAAAAGATAACCTAAATCAATGGAAAGTTGCTAATGATTACTTCAAAGAAGCTAAACTAGAGAAAGTAAAATTGGTTTTTCTGACAGAAACTATTATCGAAATAGAATATGTGTTGAGAAAAGTTTATAAACTTAGTCGCAGGATTATTTTAAAATATTTATTAACTTTATTATCAATAAATAATTTTGAAATAACAGATCAAGAGTTGTTAAAAGATACTTTACTGTACTATGTGGAAAAAAATATAGATTTTGTCGATATAATTATTTTTTTGAAAGCAAGAAGCCAAAATGCTGAAGTTTTAACCTTTGATAAAGATTTTGATAAAATTTCCAAATAAATT
>PCTC01000022.1:0-419 GCA_002786595.1 Candidatus Roizmanbacteria bacterium CG22_combo_CG10-13_8_21_14_all_34_12
ATAAAATGGTTGAACTATTAACTTTTCTGAAGCTATCTAAAAATTAGGAGCATACTAAACCGGTAAAGTCAGGAAATATATCAGGTGGGTACTGATTGAGGCAGTTCCAAAGACAATAGGTAAAGATAAAGTCTTAAATGCTCTTTATCAAAAGATAAAAACTAAAAAAGGACATAACAAAGCTAAAGTAGCAACAGCCCGTAAGATGCTTGGACAGATCTGGTATTTACTAAAAACGAAACAATCATTTGTTGATCCGGAGACAGGATCACCTGTGTTTTTTTCTGGTGCTTCCTCTTTTCCCTTAAAAAGTCAAGAGGTTAACAGTCACCGTTAATATGATTAGGCGTTTTCCTGGATCTCCGGCATCTGACCGGCAATCTGTCCTATACTAACGGACGAATAGATGGTTGATCAAA
>PCTC01000022.1:444-9674 GCA_002786595.1 Candidatus Roizmanbacteria bacterium CG22_combo_CG10-13_8_21_14_all_34_12
AACGTTTAAAAATTATTAAATTAAGGGAAAAACAAATTACCCAGTCTTACCTAATCGAATAATGATACCAAGTTTAAATCTCTAACGAACCGCTTTTTCTGTTTTCTCTGTCAATTATTTCAAACAGTTTTCTTTCTTCAATCCTTACTATTTCAGCAAACTCATTGTCTGAATATTGATAAGCTATTTTATCAAGAATTTCAAATGAATGTTGGGGTTTTAGATATTTGTGTCCCTCTGTAATGCCTTTTAAGGCGTCATAAGGAGTGAGGTAACTATGGTAGATCCTTTTCTTTCGACCTTTATCATCGACCTCTATAGTTGGGAAACCGCAGGGTCGATGGAAGTTTAGATAAATATTAAAAAAGTTTTTGTAATATTTATTTACATGATCCGCCAAATTTTGATTAATATGTTGCCAACCCATATTCTTTCTGATGACACTACCATTTTTAGATTCAATCTGAGCATTATCATTTGAGTGGTAACTTCTCGACTTGGTTTGTTTGATCCTTTCTTTTTCAAGAAGGGAGGCTACTTGATAATTAATATTTTCGCCTCCTCGATCAGAGTGAAAATTAAAGATAATAAAAGGATACTGTGCAAACATTTGTCTTAACGCCGGAATCATACAGGCTTCATTAATTTGCGGAACACAGACGGCTACTTCCCACTGTGTAATCTCATCAACTGAGTTTATGTGGTAAACATCTCTTTGGTGGACTGCATCAACCCGTATTGAGCCTGGACGACCATAGTTTTCTGGAGGCATGGTTATACCTATTGGAACGAGACGAGACTTGGTCCCGTTTACCCAATGACTGTTGTAAACAGGAGAATGACGAAGGTTGGTGATGTGAGCGTGTGAGATACCAGAGATTGTTTCATAATTCCCGTGGTGAAATACTTCAAATTCACGACGTAATATTTCTTTAGTCGCTCCCTCTGACATCCGTAGATGAAATTCATCTGTCTTTTCAAGTAACTTAATATCTGACGATGTATAAATTTTTTTTGGTCGAATTCTTTTGTATGATTTTCTTTTAAGATCTCCGTCAACCGCCCTTAAAATTAATCTTTTTAATTGAGCTTTTTTGTAACCTGTAATTTTCCTGAGATAATTGATAACTACTTTCTTATCTTTCTTTTTAAGTTTATGGTAACTAAATCTGTCAACAGTTTTATCAATGAACAAATACTTTTCTTCAATTGGTGAATCCTCCAAAGAAAGGTCAAACCGCTTTGAACCTTTCAAAAATTCTTTCAGTTGTGTAACATTATTGATAAGCGAATCGCTCATATTAATTTGCATAGAACTATTATTATGACGGTTCGCTTGACTTATTTTGGTATCATTTTTCGATTTGGTATCGATACCATCTTGGCATCATTTTGTATTAGGTAAGACTTACCCTTGACATTTATCATAGATGGGCTTATTTTTGATAAAATCAACTACCTGTTCCCGGGGTGCGCGTCCAACCTCAACTTCGGTTAGTGCTTCAAAAAAGTAAACATTAGGTGTACCGTTCACAGCCCACACCATGGGAAAGTATGAAATAGGTCTAACAATGTGAAGTGTTAGTTCAAAACCTGTCTTGGAAATAGTGTACTGCCTAACGTATCCTTTTTTTAAACAGAAAATACCGAGTGGATCGTCATCTGCCCGGATAAGCATTTCGCCTTTCTTATAATTACGCATACTAAATTGCTTATAAAATACTTCAAGTTCTTTTATTTTATTTGGAGTCATATTTATTTAATTGAATTATATAAGAAAATAGAAAATAATCAATTTGTAGTTGTTAACCGACTGTGCTTATTAAAACACTGTCGGTTTAGCATCTTTTCCTTACTTTTCATCTTTTTTTGAAAAATCTGTTAAAAGTTTTTGATCGTTTCTATCTTAAGTTAGTTAAAAATTGATCTTGATAGAGGGGTTAGTTTTAACGTCTTAATTAAAACTTGTTCAATATTTCTTCTTGTTCTTTGGTTATTTTCTGGGGAATTGTTACAATTATTTTGACATACATATCTCCTTTACCTGACCCTTTAAGTCTTGGGGCCCCTCTTCCA
Organism: Candidatus Roizmanbacteria bacterium CG22_combo_CG10-13_8_21_14_all_34_12; assembly: GCA_002786595.1. Lineage (GTDB taxonomy): Bacteria > Patescibacteriota > Microgenomatia > UBA1406 > GWC2-37-13 > GWC2-37-13. Next base: position 2,521 of record PCTC01000022.1, read on the forward strand.
CTTAATCGGATAGTTGTTTCCGGCTGTGTCCCTGCAGGAACCTTTATTTTAATTGGATTATCGATGGTCCTGATTGTTATAGTATCTCCAAGGACTGCTTGTTTGAAAGTGATTTTTTCTTCAGTAAAAATATCTGCGTCTTTGCGTCTGAATAAAGGATTCGGTGTTACTTCCATGACAATATCATAGTTACCATAGCGGATTTTTGTCCCGCTGTCGACTCCTGCCGGTATTTTTATATTTTTTTGTTTTCCGTCTATTATCACCGTTTTTTCTATGCCGTGGACAGCTTCGTCAAAATCAAGTGTTAATGTATATGTTTGTCTTGTTTGTCCTGACTGACGATTTGAAAACGGGGATCCTCCTCCGAAGAACTGTTCAAAAATATCATTTGGATCTGTAAAATCTGAATAACTAAACGGTGACTGTCTTTGGGGATCCTGTCTTTGTTGTGACCTTTTTTCATTTACTGCATCATTTTCCCCTTGATCATATGCTTGTCTTTTTTTTGTGTCGGATAGAATTTCATATGCATGTGATATTTCCTTAAACTTTTCCGTGGCATCCTTTGCTTTATTACGGTCAGGGTGATACTTTAAAGCTGACTTGCGATATGCCTTTTTTATTTCATCATCGGTGGCATTTTTTAAAACACCAAGCACTTCGTAGTAGTTTTTCATATTATTTGTTTTTCTTGAGCTCAAAAGCACCAAAGATTGGATTCCACTCGGCTATTGTATATTCTGAGACAAGTCCATGGATCATAAGTGGATCTTTCTTTATTAACTTAATCGCCTTTTCTTGGCTATCTGTTAACAGGATGAACATCGCAGATTTATGAGGCGTGCTGATAAACGGACCGGATATTACTAGCGTACCATTCTCGGAAAGCTTATGGAGATAGAAAACATGTGTGGGAAGATATTTCTTCCATCCAACAATGTCAGCGTGAATATATGTTATTACAAAATATTTCATTTTAAATTATTATTAATTTTTATTAATAGATTTTTTTTATTCTGCTTTTCCAAGTTGCTCAAGTTTATTTAGAAGCTCTTCGATTTCAATTCCTCTTAAAGTGACACCTTTCCTTCGCGCTATAATTAATCCACTTATAAGACGCTTAGCCTGTAATGCTTCTGATTTTTTTAAGTAGGTTATTAGAATTGGTTTTCCTGAAAAAAAACGACTGGTTATTCTTAAAGTTGCCAATATGGGTCCACTTTCGACCGTAATATTAAGGATATCTTCATGAATAATACTATTAACCCTTTTTGTTAAAAAGAAATCCTGCTTAATTATGTCAAGCTTGTTTAAATCGATAATAATAGTATCTGGAAACAAAGTAAAAGGGAAAACGGTCTTAATTTTAAGTAATATTATTTCTGAATCAAGAGTAATGTTTGACAGGGTATTTTTAGTTCGTCCCCTTTTATTATTAAGCGGCTTGTTTACACTTGAAAAAATTGTGGTCGATTTTAGCTTCATATTTTTTAGAATATTCTAATATTTGTATATAAACATAGTATAGTCTATATATTTGAATATATAACAAATTATTCTTTTTCGTTTTTTACCATTGTTAATGGTATTGGACATTTCTATTGTTGTGTAAGATTGTTAATGGTATTGTAGTTAATAAAATGGTATAGTGATTGTATGCAACATAACGATGATAATATCAAGGATATTGCTAATAAAGCCGAAAATATAAAAGATTGGCGCAATGAACATGGAAAACCCAGTTTTAAATATCTTCAATCTCTTGCAAACGACGGCAATCCAGGGTCACTAGAAAAGTTAAGGTCTATAGCGCAAGATTTAGATGTAAACTACGGTCCCAATATTTCAACTGATGTATTGATAAGAAAAATACTGGCAACACAGAGCGACTCAAATATCACAACTTAATGAAGAAAATTTTTTGCTTTTAATTAATCCAGAATAATATGCAAAAGTTAAAAAACAAAATTCTTCAGAAAAAGTATTTTGGTAAAGTAATAAAAACAAAATCTGCAAAACAAACAATTGATCAATACATTAGAAAATTTATGAAGTTTTTTTTGAAAAATAGATTTAAACGAAGAAAGAAAATTATTTTTTAACAAATTATTAAAAACAATTAAGGAGGTGAATTAATATGAATGATGATAATCATGGATGTTGTGGAGGTGAAGATAAACACAAACACGAACACAATTGGGAAGAAGGTTTTAAAGATATGACAAAAGAAGAGTTGGAAATGAAAAAAGAAAAGTTAGAAAAAAAGCTTGCAATGGTTAATAAATTACTTAAAGAAAAAAAGTAATTTATTTGAAGCGCTTTAAATACCCAAGCTCGCCTTGGGTATTGTTTTGGAATTTAGCTAATAGTTATTTACAAATTTGGATTATTACTTCTTTTCTACTTCTATTGCACTTACAGATCCGGCAGAATGCAGCAAATTCATTTCTAAAATTTTTAAAAATAGAATCTATATTAGCAAGAGAAAGACAAAATAAAAGTGGTGTTCACCCGAGATTGGAAATTGCCGATAAAAAAACTGTTAGATTGATTCTCAATTTAGCCATGGAGTTTATTCAAAACTGCATTCAAAATTAATTTTGGTTGACTTTCACAAAGAGATTGGGAAAGTAATGGGAATAACCGGAAGCCGTGCCGCTGTCTTATCAAACCATATTGTCTTTAAAATTGAATATCAAAAACGATGGAGAATCAGTAATGAGTTAAAAAATCTAATTAAAAGATTAAAGAAGTAATATAAAATTATTGTTTTTGTGCCCTTTTTTTATACTGCACTGGTTCTAAAGTTCCTCCTCCACAACGATTACAATCAAATTATAAATAGATCCCGACTCAGTCGGGATCGTTAACAGATTTTAATGTGGGTGCGGATGGAATCGAACCATCGCTCTGTTCTTTATCAGAGAACTGTTTTACCATTAAACTACGCACCCTAAAAAGGCATAAAAATTATAGCATATTGTTGCAAGGTTTTATATATAATGAAGTTATGCTTTACTTTTCAGAAATTGTTGGAAAAAAAGTTTATACAGAAGACAATATTCATGTAGGATATTTGGAAGACCTGATATTTTTGGTCGCGGAAAATCCGATTGTAACTAAAATTGTTATTAAAGACAAAGCAAATCAAAAATTAATAATCTCTACTGATTATTTACAAAAAATTAACAAAATTATACGAATAGAAAAAGAATTTTTAGTAACAAGTCTGGAGGAAAATGAACTTTTTTTAGTGAAAAATTTACTTGATAAGCAAATCATTGATTTGAAAGGAAACAAAATTGTTAGAGTAAACGATGTAGCTTTGCAGGATAAAGAAAAATTATCAATTGCCGGCGTAGATGTTGGTTTTTTGGGGATATTTAGACGGCTTCGAATTGGAGCCGATAATTTTTATAAAATTGCTTCTTTGTTTAACATAAAACTAGCTTCTCAATTTTTATCGTGGGCTGATATTCAACCCTTAGAATTAATTCGAGGCAATGTTAAACTTCGAAAAAAAGAGGAAAAATTGGAAAAAATCAGACCAGAAGATTTGGCTGATTATTTGGAAAAAACCAACGTAATAAACGCAAGAAAATTTTTAAAGATTTTGGACACAGAAAAAGCAGCTGAGGTAATCGGAAATTTGAACATCAATTATCAAACAGCTCTTTTTAAACATTTTCAAACAGAAAAAGCCGCTAAGTTAGTATCATTCTTAGATCCTGACGAAGGGGTAGATGTTCTTTTAACTTTATCGAAAAAAAAGCGGGATGAAGTAATAGAAAAATTAAACCCACAAATGAAAGCGAAAATTCTTTATCTTCTGAATTTATCAAAAGAACCAATCGGAGCTTTATTAACAACTGAATATTTAACGGTTGGCCCCGAAGACACGGTTCGCCAAGTACTCGATAAAATAAAAAAGGAAACAGTAGATTTTTCTTCATTGTATACTGTTTACATTGTTAATAAGGAGAAACAGTTGACAGGGGTCGTAAGTTTACAAGAAATTTTAAGAAAGGATCCAGACATTCCTTTATACAAGTTCATGACCCAAAATTTAGTTGTCATTCATTTGACAACGCCGGTTGAAATAGCTATGAAAAAATTATTAAAATATCACTTGTCATCGCTTCCCGTTATTAATCAGGAAAAACGTTTAGAAGGGATAGTAAATTTTGATGATATTACAAATTATGTTCTTGAGAGGATTAAATAATTATATGAAAAAATTAATTGTGGTGGCAGATCTTGCTTTTGATGCTCTTTCTCGAGCGGAAATAAAAATTGCCGTCGAGGGTTTTTTAAAAGATTCAAATACTTCAAATATTAGTTTTGTTGGCTCGACTCCTTCAACAATTCATACGGGTTTTTTGGTTAATCAACTAGTTGAGGATGTGGAAAGATACGGAAGGCCTTTAGAAACGGTGATTTTTCAAAATACCGATCCCCGCCTCCATTCTACGCAAAGTATTGAAAAAGCAGAAGGAGCTAAGCCGGTAATAATTAGATTAAAATCGGGGATCCACTTACTTGGTCCAAATTCGGGCTATGATTTTTCAATGATTAAAAATAGAATTGATGAATTATTTATTTATAAAGGGCTTAACGAAAAAGGTCAGTTTCATTCCCGAGATTTATTTTCAAGATTATCTGCCCACTTAATGGATTATATGGAAGATGAATTGGAATTAGAGGAAATCAACACAAATATAATTCCTGAACTTAACCAATTTTATATCGGTCATATAGATAATTTTGGGAATATTAAAACAACCATAGTCGAAGAAGATTTTAAAGGTAAATATGAATATGGCGAAATAGTTAGCATAAAAATAAATCAAATAGTGAAAAAAGCAAAGTATGTTCCTAATTTATTTGGAGACGTTCTGGGCACATTAGTTGTATATCCTGGTTCTTCAGGAAAAAAAGATAATCGATTTTTAGAAATCAGCATTTGGAGACACTTCACCGAAGACAAGCCAACCACCGGCGTTGACGAATTTAATTCTCCAAAGATTGGAAGTGTGATTGATTTTTAGCATTTTCAATGCTATTGTTTCTCTATGGGAATGACTAACGTCCAATTGAAAATTAAGAATCCTCGGGACCCAAAACAAGAGTATGAAGGAAGATTCTTGGTTGATAGCGGAGCGACTTATACTGTAGTACCGGCAGATATATTAAAACGTTTAGGAATCAAACCTCAACGAGAAGAAGAGTTTTCGTTGGCAGATGGGTCCATAATCAAGCGTAAAGTAGGAAGTGCTTTATATGAGTTTGAAGGAAAAGAGTCCGCTGCTCCTATTTTATTTGGTGAAAAAGGAGATACTTTATTGCTTGGGGCATTTACATTGGAAGCACTGGGCTTAACATTGAACCCATTATCCCGCACGCTACATCAAGCTATCCTACGGATGTAATTTTCCTGACTTGTTCATTTGAATTAGAACCTTAAACAGGTCGGGCTTTGCGTCTCTTCATCAGTTTGGAGTCGATGACGGAGCGGCGTAGAACGGTCATCGCTTCAGCCCTCTCTTTTTCATCAGTAGATTTGGATAAAATAAGCTTAGCTTCCTCGACAGCTTTACTAGTTAAATTCTTATCTATTTCGTTTTGACCGTAGGCGCGGGAAACTAAAACAGTGACCGTTTCCCCGTTGGTTTCCAGGTATCCCCCACCGATGGCCAGATCATCTTCATTTCCAGCGCTTTTAATTTTAACTATTCCTTCAATAAGAAGTGAAAATAGATGAGCGTGGTGAGGAAGAATAGTAATTTCACCATCGGCAGTTGGTACGGTCACAGAACTAACTTGTTTATCGATAACGATTTTGCGGGGAGTTATGACCTTAAGCCTTAGCGAATTCATAAATGCAGAAATAATTAAATAATAAAATAATTAAATAAATGAAAAAATAAGCAAATGTATTAATTAAGACATTTAATCATTTAAACATTCATTTTTTTATTTGATTATTTGCTTATTTGTTTATTTTGTTCTTACTTAACTTCCTCTATTCCTCCCACCATATAAAAATTCATTTCTGACTTGCTATCGTGTTTGCCCTCTAAAATTTCTTTAAATCCCCGGACGGTTTCGGCAACAGGGACGTATTTGCCGGCTCTTCCCGTGAAAGGCTCGGCAACGAACATCGGCTGGGTTAAAAATCTTTGAATTTTTCGGGCTCGGGAGACTGTCAGTTTATCTATTTCAGACAGTTCTTCCATTCCAAGGATGGCAATAATATCCTGAAGATCCTTATACCTTTGCAAAGTCTTTAAGACATCGCGAGTTACCTGATAATGTTCCTCTCCAACAATATCGATATCAAGAGCTCGTGAAGATGAAGTTAATGGATCAATGGCTGGATAAAGACCTTGTTCAGATAAAGCTCGCTCAAGCGTAATTGAAGCGTCAACGTGGGAAAAGGTCGCCACTGGCGCCGGATCGGTATAATCATCGGCCGGTACGTAAACCGCCTGAATTGATGTGATGGAACCTTTATTGGTTGATGTAATTCTTTCCTGCAAGGCGGCCATTTCTGATGCTAAAGTTGGCTGATAACCTACGGCTGATGGAATTCTACCAAGGAGCGCGGAAACCTCACTTCCCGCTTGAGCAAAACGGAAGATGTTGTCAATAAAAAGCAGAACATCCATGTTTTTCTGATCTCGAAAATATTCAGCCATGGTTACTCCGGTTAAAGCGACGCGAAGTCTGTTTCCAGGCGGCTCATTCATTTGCCCGAAAACTAATGATGTATTTTTTAATACTTTAGTTTCTTTCATTTCCAGCCAAAGGTCATTTCCTTCTCGCGTTCTTTCTCCGACTCCGGTAAATACAGAAACACCGTGATGATTTTTAGCAACATTATGAATCATTTCCTGAATCAAAACAGTTTTGCCGACTCCCGCTCCTCCAAAGATAGCCACTTTTCCGCCCTTAATAAATGGGGCAATCAAATCGATGACTTTAATTCCAGTTTCAAAAATTTCTTGGTTCACGGATTGCTCGACTAATTTTGGCGGAGAAGCATGGATAGAAGAACTGAATTTAGATTTAATTGGTCCCAATTCGTCGACCGGTTCACCCAGTACATTCATAATTCGGCCCTGTGTTGCTTCTCCTGTTGGAACGGTAAT
>PCTC01000036.1 GCA_002786595.1 Candidatus Roizmanbacteria bacterium CG22_combo_CG10-13_8_21_14_all_34_12
CAAAATTGCTCGAATAATTGTTATGTTTGTTGTTTCCTTAATCTTCCTGTCTGCGACGACAGATCCTTTAACGGTTAACAAGAGAATTGAACTGATAAAAAATTCAATAACTATTATTATGCGCTACCCTATTCAGGGCGTTGGTTTAGGTAGTTATTTACTTGAACAGGCAAAATTTTCATCTAAATTTTATTTATTTTTTAACCAGCCGGTTCATAATATATTTTTGCTATTTATTGCCGAGACAGGTCTAATTATTGGAGGATTTATTTTGTATCGATTAGTCGATTTATTGATACAAAAACGACTAACAAAAGGTCAGTGGTTATTAATTTTTGTGATAATCTTTACAGGTTTTTTTGATCACTACTGGTTGACTTTGCAGCAAAACTTTCTACTGATGGGATTAGTTATGGGAGTGATTCTATCTCACGGTGTATCTGCAGATTAAGATCGGATAACTGCGTTAATGATTGATTTAATCCCTGTGGAAGAGTTTTTATCAATTCTTCAATTAGCTCCTTGTGTTTAGCATTACTTAATTTTAAAGTTTCAACAAAACTGGAAGGAGCCTGAGCCCCCTGCTTTTTAGCGGATATTAATAATCTTGGTATTTTAAGAAAATATTTTTCTCCCTTGACAAAAGTATCAATTGCTAATTGATTTTTCCCCTTTGAAGCAAGGACTAAAGACATAGAAGCTCTTTTATCGGAATATAAAAGATAAAGCTCGGCCTTTTTTAAATTATCTCTGGTTAAAAAATCAGTGATTCTATCTCTAATAATTTTAGTTATATAGAGAGGGCTGTCTGGAAGAAGTCCCGGATATGGTAAGTTATAAATAACTTTTTGTTGGGGAGTTTTGACTAATGTATCTGATGCTCCCAGGACAAAATATGTAACAAAGGGAACAAGTACGACGAAAGAAATTAGTAAGACATAACGCCCAAAATTCTTCATAAGTATTCATTCATTATACAACAAATCCCTCACCATAAGTACCATAAATGGTGAGGGATTATCCTAAATCATTTAACCATTCTTTTCAAACTTTTTCCAGCGGTAAAACCTGGGGTTTTAGTGGCTGGGATTTGAATCTCGGCACCAGTTTGAGGATTTCTTCCTTTTCTGGCAGCTCGACGTCTAACCATAAAAGTACCAAATCCTGTCACGACGATTTTTTCTCCTCGCTTCATTGCATCAGACATGGTGGAAAAAACTGTGTTGACGGAATCCTTGGCGGCTCTAGCTGTTAAACCAGCTTTCTTTGCTACTTGTGCGACTAAATCTGCTTTTGTCATTTAGTATCACCTACTTTCTTTTGACGAAAAACTTTTAAATGAGAATAAATTACAGTAATAGATTAGTTGTTTTTTGGCTTCCTGTCAATCTATATTAAGAATATCTTATTGTAACAATCTATATCAAATACAGGGCAATGGGACGAGGTAAAATAGGGTCAGACCCTCGACGAGGGTCTGACCCTAGATAAAGTTAAATTTTAGTAGTTGCTTCGGCTCGGGTTTCACGGATGACAGTGACTTTAATTTGGCCTGGGAATACTTCAAATTTTTGTTCCAGTTCTTCTTTTATCTTTTCAGCTGTAATCAAAGCTTCGTCATCGGTGATTTCATCAGGTCTAACAATGACTCTTAGTTCCCGACCCGCTTGCAAGGCATAAGCTTCCTTAACACCTTTTTTTGTTTTGGCAATATCTTCAATTGTTTTAATCCGTTTAAGGTATTCACCAAAGTCTTCGTGACGAGCTCCGGGGCGTCCACCGGACACGGCATCGGCAATATAGACAATCACTGCCTCAAGACTGGTAAAAGGAACATCCTCATGATGACTAGCCACACAGTCGATTACTTTTTGAGGAAAACGATTTTTTTTCAATACCTCAACTCCTAAATCAATATGAGAACCTTCTTTATCCGTGATAACTTTACCGATATCATGGAATAAACAACCTAGTTTAACTAAATTTACATCAAGTTTTAATTCATGAGCCAAAGCAACTCCGATTCTTGTTTCTTCAAGAGTATGGGCAATCATATTTTGTCCATAAGAATAGCGGTATTTAAACCGGCCTAAAAGCTGGGTTAATTCAGTGGGTAAATTATAAACGCTGACGCTATGAGCTAATTCTTCACCAGCTTTGAAAATAATTTTGTCAACTTCTTCTCGGGTTTTTTTTACAATTTCTTCAATTCTTTCCGGTTGAATCCGACCATCTTTAATTAATCGCTCCAGTGACATTCTGGCCACTTCACGACGAATAGCATCAAATGAAGATAATCGAATAACCTTTTCTTCTTCAAGGTCAACGTCAACGCCAGTTGCAATTTCAAAGGCTCTTATATTGCGGCCTTCTTTACCAATAATTCTACCTTTATAATCTTCACTGGGTAAATTAATGACAGATAATGTATATTCCGAAACATAGTCAATAGCTCCGTATCTGATTGCATCAACCAAAATTTGTTTAGCTTTATCGTCAGAGGTTAACTTAACTTCTTCTTCTGCTGACTTTATTTTTTTAGCCACTTCTCCTTTTAATTTATCTTCCCAACCGCTAAGCAATAGATCTTTAGCTTGATCTTTAGTTAGTCCGGCTATTTTTTCTAACTTCTGCAATAATTGATCCTTTTTTGTTTCCAGTTCTTTTTTAATGGATTCAACATTATTTTTTAGATCTTGGACGGACTGTTTTTCCCGGTTAATTACATTATCTTTTTCCTCGATTTGCTCTTCACGATGGGCTAATCTTTTTTCTACTTCAATGGCATCAGTGGCAATCTTTCTTGCCTCTTCCTGGGCTTTAAAAGTAATGGTTTGCGCCTCAGTTCGGGCTTTAACTAACAGTTCGTCTCTTTCTTTCTTTAGCGAAGTAAATTTCTTAAAAAATTTTATTAACATAGGAATTTATATGAAGCCTGGAGAAGAAAATATCAAAGATTAAAGATCAAAAATCAAAATCACAAATTAAAAATCAAAGAGGAAACGAGAAAATTTGTGTTTTTGTCAATCATTTTTTGAAATTAATAATTAATATTTAACTTTTATAACTCCAAGCAATTTCTAATGAGGACATTTTACTCTTTTTTTTAAAAAACTACAAATTGATTTTTTCAAGAAATTCTTTTGGTGTAAGAGCTTTTATTTCTTTAAATTTTTTAAATCCATGATCATAAGTAATAATTATTGGAATTTTATTTTCGATACAGGCAGCTATGTGAAGCGAATCTCTACTATCGCTAGTTGGGTGTTTAGCAACTAAATTCAAATAAAAGTTAATGGCTTTCTTATTAATTGATAATAATTCTTCTATTATCTCAAAAATTTTTTCTGTGGTTTTTAATCCGTAACCAAGTTTTTTTGTTTTTAATGCAACATAAATAACTTCTTGGATAGTTTCGGTTGAAGTTAAAATCAATATGTTATTTTTTTTCAGATACTTTACTAATATAATCGATTCAGAATAAAAAGAAGAATTTTCATTAGAAATATATAGGAATATATTAGTGTCAATATATACAGAATTCATATTTTTATTTCGTGCCTTGTAGAAAGAATTTTATTTATTTTTTTAATTGAAAGGATTGGCATATGTATTTCTCCCATTTCTTTTAAAATTTTATTAATATTTTTTTCTTTCTTTTTTTCCTTTATTACTGTCATTTTGAATCTAACACTATTGTTCTTTCTTGTCACGATTGGTTCTTTTCCCTCTTCAGCCATGCGAAGAAGCTCAAAAAAATTTTGCCGAGCTTCGGTAGCAGTGAAAACGATTTGGTCAACCATATGTACATAATGTACATCGGCGCAATCTATTTGTCAAGAGAAAATTAATTTTTCAATTATTTTTCGACAAACGTCAAAACCAAATCCTCTTCTCTGTAAAAAAGACATTGCTTTTTTGTAGCGTTTTTGCTTCGGAAGAATCTTTAATCTGTCCCAACGCCCAGCCAAAGCTTTTTTAGCAAATTCTTCTTCATTGATTTCGGTATTGGAAAAATACTCATCAACTAATGCTTTATCAACGCCAAACCGGTAGAGTTCCTGTTTGATTGCGTAAACCCCCTTAACTTTAGTGGCCGTCCTTGACCTGACTAAATAATCAATAAATGCTTTGTCATCAAGAAATTTGAGTTCGATCAAATGATCTATGATTTTATCAACCGCTTCGTGGGACCAGTGGGTTGTTCTCACCTTTTTATAAAGGTGTTCACGGGTTTCTTTGATAGTTCTGGGGCGAAATTTAAGATAGAAAAAAGCTATGTTTAGGAGAGAGATTAAATCGTCATCCATAATTATTGGACGATAGGAGATAGAATATAGAAAATAGGGGTTGAAAATAGAAGGTTGAAGATAGATTTATCCACCTTCTATCTTCTAACTTCTACTACTATCGTCTATCATCAATTATCTACCGTCTGTTTTTATTTTTTAATTAACTGCTTCAAAATCTGCTCTCTCACCTTACTATCTTTCATCAAAATCTCTTTCACTTCCTCTTTTCCATGGCCTAAAACCTTATCATTATATTTGATAAATGAACCGCTTTTAACTAAAAGCCCAGCATTAATGGCGGCATCGATTATCCCCTCCTCTTTATCAATACCTGTTGAAACAATAACAACCTCAGCTTCTTTAAAAGGAGGAGCCACTTTATTTTTTATAACCTTAACCCTAATTCTTGCTCCGTAAACCATATTGTTCTTTTTTAAAGTCTCAATCTTGCGGACATCCATTCGAATACTACAGTAAAATTTAAGTGCTAAGCCGCCCGGTGTGGTCTCCGGATTACCAAAGAAAACTCCAATTTTTTGTCTTAATTGATTTGTAAAAACAATTGTTGTCTTTGATTTAGAAACAATTCCAGTTAATTTTCTCAAGGCTTGAGACATTAAACGAGCCTGAAGTCCCATCTGAGAATCGCCCATCTCTCCCTCAATCTCGGCACGTGGTACAAGAGCGGCGACGGAGTCAACTACGATTAAATCAATTCCACCTGACCTAACCAGTGTTTCAGTAATCTCTAATGCTTGTTCTCCAGTGTCAGGCTGAGAAACTAAAAGATCCTCGAGTTTTACTCCAAGTATTTTTGCCCAAGCGGGGTCGAGTGCATGTTCAGCATCGATAAAAGCGGCTACTCCTCCAGCTTTCTGAGCTTCGGCGATCAAAGACAAACAAACAGTAGTTTTTCCGGCTGCCTCCGGTCCAAAGATTTCAATAATTCTTCCTCTAGGAATTCCACCAACTCCAAGAGCAGTATCTAAAGTGGGAATACCAGTTGATATCACATCAACTGGAACGACAGTAGATTGTCCTAATCTCATAATTGATCCTCGACCGAACTGTTTTTGAATCGCATCAATCGCTGTTGTTACCGCCTGTCTTTTCTCCGCATCTTGTGATTTCATATAAATTTTATAAAAATTATAATAGTTATAATTATTATGTTTTGCCAGCGTTTGTCAACCGCTTATAACCTACAAAAGATAGATTAAGCTGATCACAATAATCCCCCAGAGAGCAATAGTCACTATCAAAGGAACATCGGTTGTAATTGTTCTTTCTGGCCTTTCCCCTTCAGCTTTTTCGTATAAAAGTTGAGCATAGCGGGCGATTCCATAGACGACCAATGGAATAGTGATCATTAACCATTTTCTCGCTTCGAATCCAGGAAAAGTAAGATTAAAAAATTTAGAGACTTCCGTTTCTATTTGTGGAGGTTTTTCAACATAAGTATAAGTAGAGTAAGCAATGATCGTGGCCGTACCAAAAGTATAAGTGAGAAAATCTAAAAAATGCTCGTTATAACGATAGAGAGATAAACGCGCTTTAATTCCATGAGCCACGAGTTCTGCATGACGTTTAACTGCCGCCATAAAAAGAGAGCCAAAAAATATTGTTAAAAGAAGCCAGATAGGGATATGGTATCCGGTAGCTATTTCCCCGGCAAAAGTTCTAATCATGAAAGAAAAAGAAATCGTAAAAATATCTACAACGGGTTGTTTTTTTAAAGTAAATGAATAGAAAAAATGAAGAAAGATAAAAAATAAGCTTAAGAAAAAAAATGGTAACGAAAAAAATAAAGCCAATATCAAAGAAACTAAACTTAAAACAAAAACAATAAAGGTTGCTTCGGGCATCGAAAGATCGCCAGATGCAACAGGGCGGAATTTTTTTATCGGATGTTTTTTGTCGTAAGGATAGTCAATAATATCGTTTAGGACATATGATGTTGAGGAGAGCAAGCAGAAAATAAAAAAAGCACTAAGGGACTTTAGTAATAAATCCCAGTGAAAAAGTTGACCAGAAAAAATAATTGCTGTAAAAATAACAAAATTCTTTAACCATTGATTAATTCGGAGAGCATAAAAATATGTTCGCATCTTATTATTTTTCATGACTATTGAATTATACATGATTTATTAATATCATTAAACCCTATGATCAACGCTGATGATATAGTAAAAAAATCAATGAATCTTTTTACAGAACAAATTCAAGATTCATTTGAAAAATCTTTAGAAATAACTTTACCAAATGAGTATCAACAAGTAAAAAATATTATTGCTTGCGGAATGGGTGGATCGAGATTCCCCCATTATATCGTCAAAGAGCTTTTTAAAGAAGAAATTAACGTTCCCTATCTGATCAATGATGATTATAATTTACCTGGTTTTGTTGATGGTAATACTTTAGTAATTCTATCTTCATATTCGGGAACTACGGAAGAAGTCTTAACGGTCGGTAAAAAAGCCTATGAAAAAAAAGCAAAAATTATAGGCATATCAGACGGTGGAGAGTTAAAGGATTTTCTTAGTCAAATAAATGCACCCGGTTATTTTTTTAATCCGATTTTTAATCCATCAGGTCAACCGAGAATAGGTTTTGGTTATTTGATTGGAGGGATATTGGGATTGTTATTAAATTTAAAAAAATTAAATTATCCGAAAGACAAAATTATTTCTGCTATTAATGATATTAAAATTAAAGAAATAGAAAACGAAGCAGAACAAATGTCTAAAAAAATATTTAATAAATATCCTTATTATATTGTTTCAGAATTTTTAACCGGGGTAGGTAATGCGATTGCTAATCAAACAAATGAGACGGCCAAATCAATTTCTTCTTTTAGAGTAATCCCTGAATTAAATCATCATTTAATGGAGGGTTTGAAAAATCCAAAAGAAACAGTAAAAACATCCTTGTTTATTTTCTTTTTCTCTAAATTATTTTCTGAATCAATTCAAAAAAGATTTTATATTACCAAAGAAATTGTTGAAAAAAATAATATCGAAACTTTGTGGCATGAATTAAAAGGACAAAACAAAGTCGAGCAAGTTTTTGAATTAATGACTTTTGGTAACTTTCTTACAATGTATTTATCACTTCTTTATGGTGAGGATCCGTCCACCGTCCCTTACGTCGATTATTTCAAGAAAAAATTAAAAGAAATTTAAGGGTAATACTTAAATACTTATATTAATTCAGCAACTTCTTTTCCTAATTTTACAGCGTAGTTTGTTCCGCGATCGTAAGGATAGGTCATGTCAAGATTGGCGATAAAAAAGTTTTTTGTTGGAGTAATAAAATCTGGCTTATTTTTTATAAACTCTTTATCAAAAATCGGTTGAGCAAATGGGGCTTTGAATAAAAAAGAATTAAGAATTAAGAATTTAGAATTAAGAATTCTAAGATGAGGCTCAACAAATTTTATTAATTCTTCCTTTTTCATTTTCATTAATTTATTTTCCCTCTTCAAATACCAACCCAAATAAGAAATATGTTTATTTCCATAATTTTTTTTGTCAATAAAATTAGTATGTTGAACAATTCCCATAATTGGAATTTTCGAAGTAGATATATTTAGCCAATAAGTTTTATTAAGAATTGGTTTATCAGTTTCCAGTATCAAAGTTAAGGCATGCAAATATTCGATCTTTGATAATTTTTGTAAATAATTTTTAGGTAAAATCTGTTGAAAAACCTTAATTAATATTGGAGTTGGTAATGTCGAAATCACAACATCATATAATGTATTATTAATAATAAATTTATCTCCCTGTTTTTTTATTTCCCCTACCTCATAACCTTTTAACATTTCAACTTTTAAACTTTTTAACTGTTCTTCGATAAAATTAATAAATGTTTGAAATCCCCCTTCAACATATCCCAAAGCTTTGGTTCTTTTTTTAATTCTAGCCCAAATAAATGAGGCTAAAATAATTTCCGCATAATCACCGTATTTTCCCCGAAAGAGTTGTTGCCATAAGATATTCCATACGTTTTTTCCCATAGTTTTTTTCAAAAATTTTTTACTCGTTTGTTTTTCATATATAGATAAAAAAGGAGACAATTTGAGAAAGGTAATCATAATACCGGCACGAAGTTTATCTATGATATTTAGGTAGGGGAATTTGAGTAGGTCAAGGGGAGTATCTAACGGGAGAATTGTTTTATCATTAAATAATGAGGCTGTTTGAGGAGACCGGAAAAATATCTTGTCAAACCCGATTTCTTTAGCAAAATTTAAAATATCATAGTCATTGGCAAACAGATGATGATAAGCCCGTTCCAAATACCAATTCCAATCATTACTTTTGAAACCAACAGCCAGCCCACCTAATACTTTTTCTTTTTCAAAAATCGTCACCTGATAATTTTTTTTTACCAGACAATAAGCGGCTGTTAGCCCGGTGATACCTCCTCCGAGAATAGCAATTTTCATTTCATTTGACAAATGATAACAATTTAATATATATTATATAAATAATATGTTTAAGAAGTTCCTTTCTTTATCTCTTGTCCTATTTACTTTTTCTACTCTACTTTTTAATGTGTCTGCCCAAGATAGTTCATTGCCTCCCACATTTTGTTTTGTAGCGTCCCATTGTTATAAGGCAGAGTCATCTTGTTCAAATGCTAGTCAAGGTAGCGGTCATATAGCTAAATTAACAATAGATCCAAAAGATAAACCTCAACCTAATAGTACAGTATATGTAATTGAAGCGATATCTACTGAGACC
>PCTC01000046.1 GCA_002786595.1 Candidatus Roizmanbacteria bacterium CG22_combo_CG10-13_8_21_14_all_34_12
ATTGCTTCCATAATCGTTTGCGGATCATTGATTACTCTTCCTAAAGCATACCAAGAAATTGGGTCTGGCATAATTTTAACCAAATTATAACACCGTATTATTCCAAGTACACAACTTCAAAATTAGGAATTGAAAATGAAGAATTAAAAATCCAAGCAAGGATTTTAGCCAGCAAAGTTTTATATTCATGTGGAATAGTCATTTGAGCTACCTTGACCATATGCCTTTATCATAACTCAAATGAACATAATCACACTGGGGCGAAAAGTGAAATATACGGTTAATATCTGCTATAATTTTTTTATGACTATCAGAGAGACTACAAAGATTTATAAATTAAATAATTAAATGAAACTGTTCTCTAAGTTAGCGATTTTTTCATTTGCGATTTGGTTGTTCTGCTTAATTGCTGATATAGTTATTTTCGTTATTGTAATTTTTATTAGGAAAGAATTATTTAACACGACACCTAATATATTTGCAATTCCCTTTTTTGCTCTTTTATTGGTCGGCTGTTTAACGTTTGCAGTTGGAGTAATCAGCTTTATTGCTTCGCATATTGTTAAAACAGGCAGTAAAAAGAAAGAAAATATTATTAAAAAACTTCTTAAATTTATCGCAATTATTGCAATATTTCCTATATTTATTGCTTTTCAATGTTTTAAACCTATTGAGGTTATAAAAAAACTAAAACATTCAGGAATAAGATCTTTATTGAAGACATTTAAAACGCATTTTATAGCTTTTACAATAAGATTCGTACTTTCAATACTTTTACTTGCAGTACTTTTTCCCACATGGATAATGGGGTATTTTATAACAGGATTAATGATTCGTGAAGCACTAGGCTATAACCCAAGAGCCATACCGATTGCGGGAACAGGGTCAATGTATCCGACATTCCCAAAAAGTTATGAAAAGGACAAGATTAAACAGTATCAAGATATTATTGGTATATACGATTTTACGCCTTATCCTAATGGTATTGTTTTATTTGGAAAAAGATATTTTGGCTATGATTTGCACAAGGGTGATATAGTATCTGCAGAAAATGAAGTCATAAAAGCAAATGGTAAAAAATTATACGGTGTACCTTCCGGGGTAATAAAAAGAATTATTGCAATGCCTGGTGATTCATTGGAAATTAGGAGCGGATTGGTATATCTTAACAGCAAACCATTAATTGAATCTTATACTGCCAAACCACACTCAACATTCGGGGAAACATTCCTAGGAGAATGCAAAAAAATAACAATTCCTAATAATAAGTTATTTATTATGGGGGATAACAGAAAAGGAAGCGGAGACTCAAGAGAGTTTGGATTAGTTGATATTAAAGATATTAAGTCAGTTATACCTTTTGATAAACAGAAAGGTAAGTATGATAAAAATTATCGGGACACTTCTAAAGATTTAAGTAACTCTACGAAAATTAAATTAGATAAAAAGAAATATCTGGAACTTCTTAATGCAAAAAGAAAAGAAGCTGGGGTACAACTACTCAAATATCAACCTTTACTTGAAAAATCAGCTGGAAAAAGAGGCGAGGTTATACTCAAATTTGACGACTTTTCGTTTGAGGCAACAAAAAGCGGTACCACTATGGAACAAGCAATGTATGGCGCCGGTTATTCAAATACCACTTGGGGAGAGGCGCCTACTCAAGGTTATTATGAAGCAGATGAGTTAATGGAAAACCAATTCGAATATCCGAAATCGAAAGAATTTTTATTAAATAAAGATTACCAGGAAGTAGGTATTGCCGAAGTTGAGGGAGAAATAAACGGGTGTCCGACACAGGTCGTCATACAGCATTTTGCAGGATACATTCCTCCAAATTACAAAAAAGAAGACATAGAAGCTTGGAAAACAAATTTATCTAAATTAAAAGAAATTCAACCAGGTTGGTCCGGCTTAAAGAACTCGAAAGATTATTATGAAAGAAATAAGCAGGATGTAGACAGAATAAATGAGGTTATTAGAATAAGAATTGCCAATATGGAGGCAATTGTCAATAAAATGGAGTCCAACAGGTGGTTGAATAAACAAGAGACGGACTTTACTTATAATGATAAAAATTTATTTGATGAACAAGAAAGATTGGCAACAAAGCTTAATGGTAAATAGCAAAGTTATCTAATAATAACAAAATGAAAAAACTACTAATACCAATAATAATGGGTTTTATATTTGCCTTTTTAGTGCTTATTTTTCTAAGATTTTTTGTCGGTGGTGACGAAGATAATTGGATCTGTGTTAATAATCAATGGGTAAAGCATGGCAATCCAAGAAATCCAAAACCTCAATCAGGGTGCGGTATAGTAAAAAATGATTGGCAGCCGCAAACATTCAATGAAGCAAATTTATCTTTTAAAATTCCGTCAGGAACTACTTTCAGAAAAGAAATAGCAGATGATGCCGGAAAAATACGAGTAGCCAGTTTTTATGTCGAGAAAAAAGTTAATAGTAATTTCACATACACTCTATACGGTGTTTATCAGCCTAATAAAGAGGCGACCGATGAAGATCTCAAGTTGGCCAAAAAAGAAATGAATCCAGAAACTATTAAAGACGTAACGATTAGTGGATATAAAGGAATTGAGGGACTTATTTTAGGACCAAAAACAAGATATATTACAATCTTATTAAAAAATAATCGCCTGTTTACCGTATCTACAATACCACCTACTCAAGAAAATAAAATTCTTACCGATCAAATACTTGCTACCTTTAACTTCAAATAATCGAACCTCTAACTAATCGCTAAACCTATTTAATCCAAATCCTATTGATTTTTAATAATGGCTATAAAATACAGCAGAAATAGTCATTTGAGCTACCTTAACCATGAGCTGATTATACAATCACTCTTATTATTTTTAGCTATGTTTAAAAATAATCACAAATAATTTTATCGTCAACAGATGTTCAGCTTGATTTGACAATCTATATCTGTTGCAAAAATAACGATTTATTGTAAAATATATGAAATGAAAGAATTTTTAGCAGTAGGATATGCTGCGGTTGATAGAATCGCAGGTAAAGAATATTTTGGTGGAGCCGCAGCTGGAATTGCGCTAAACGGAAAAAGATTAGGAATGGAAGACGCCAGTCTTCTTGCACTTTTTGGAGACGATAGTAGGAGCAGAAAATATCAAAAATATTTGACGGATATGGGAGTTGATCTAACTCAATCTCAATTTTTAAAACAAACAGATCTTCCTACCAATAATTTACTTACAGACAATATTTCTGGTTGGGATGATAGTGGAATAACAAGAGATATTCCATCTGTTTCACTAAGTGAAAGAGGATTAAATTCGTATGGAATAGTTCATCTGGCAAGTCCTCATCCTGAATTAGTAAAAAAAGTTGTAGAAAAAAAGACTAGAGGAATCATGACGTATACTCCCGGCCCATTAATTACTGTTAATCCAGATAATTTAAATATAACCGCCATAAAAAATTCCTCAATATTATTTTTGAATGAAGATGAATGGAATGTAGCTAAACGTAAATTAAAAGTAAGAACACCAAATGAGATTATTGAAATGGGACCTCAAATAGTCGTAACAACACTTGGAGATAAAGGAGCAGAAATATATCACAGGGTCAAGAACAAAGATCGACAAATTTCAATCACTCCATCACTAGTCGATAATGCAGAAACAACAGGTGCAGGTGATGCTTTTTCACTCGGTTTTTTGTATGGTCATATTCAAGGTTTTTCGCTTGAAGTTTGCGGAAAAATGGGATCGCGATTAGCTTCTTTTGCAGTTAAACGAAATGGAGTAATGATTGACAATAACAATCTAAACCAATTTAAGCAGGAATTTGCGAGTTAAATTTTGAGCGAAAATAATTTAATAAATCAGTAAGCGAACTAAAAGTGAATGTAGGTTCTTGAATTTTATTTAAAGGTAATTCTTCTGAAAACTTTCCGTTTTTTATCCAGATTGTAGTTGCGTTAAGTTTATTTCCTATTTCTATTTCCGACTTAACTCTGTCGCCAATAATCATTGTTAATTTTGGATTCTTTATTGAAACAAATTCGCTAAACACTTTCATATCTTTTTTTCCTTCTTGAAATATAATTTTTGAAAAATATTCTTCTGCTTTTAGTCGTTTAACTTCTTGATACATCTCGTCTCCACCTTTACCTATTAAGATAACTTTTGACCATTTTATAGTCAAGAACTTTAAAATATTAAGGGTTCCATCTATTAATTTTTTAGATTCTGGATCATAAAGCGTTCTTTTCCAATCAAAAATTATTGTGTACATAATTAATTTACTGCTGTATTAATACTAGTTGATGATGCATGAATAAAATCAGTATTTTCACAGCCAGTTGCCTTAATTGCTATTAACTTTCCATCTTGACCATTATTTGTAACAGCGAAATATGGAGTCAAACGAATGCGGGCTGTCATAGGCATTTCACTTTTTTCATCTTCTGATTCGTAATTCAAGGGAATGTTTAAGCCCTTTTTAAATTCCTGAACAATATGAAGTCCTGTTTTATCTGTTTCTGCCTCGTGTAATAATTGAAGAGTTTTTTCTGTAGATTCTCTTTGCAAAAAATGGACACCCTCTTTCCAAGAACTATTTTCTGAAAAACCTGAAGACTTTAAAACATAGGCGCGTTTTGATTTGGAAAGATTCGCAAGTTCAATGGACGATGATATATTATTCGGCATTCCCGGAGCAAAAAATTGTTCTTGACCCACAATCCAAGTTGGTGGAATAACAGTTTTTAAATGCTTAAATGATGCGACTCCCAATTTTATTCTTAAATATTCTTCAAAACGTTTATCGTAGATCAATGATAAAATTGCCTTTTCTTCCATATATGGAGTTGGTGAAGGAATAGTATTGTCATTATTTGTAATTTGTCTATCAAGTAAAATTTTTATTGCAGGATCGGATAGATATTCATTTAAATAAAAACCTCGATAAATATTTGAGTTATTTTGAAGAGTTATATTATCAGCGTCTTGAGATTCCCAGTGACGGCCGTCTCCAGAAAAAACTTTATCTGCTAAAAAAGTTATTTGACCTGAATATGCTTGAGTTTTTTTACTGTAGACAATATTACCTTCAATAGGGGTATTTTGCCTTACTTGCTCGGAAAGCGCACCACTATCAACCATTGTTTCAAAACCTTTATTTTGATAAGCTTGGTTTAATATTTCGGCCAGTGCTAATCCGAATGGAGACGTCTCAACTTCACAAATAGAAAAACCACCTTCTGTGATAATAAGATCTGGACGAGCAAATAAATAATGTGCTAGTTGATCAGCAAGAAATATCTGAGGTTTGCCTGTATCCAAAATATTCCGTACCCCCCCCATATTATTAACATACATTTCATCAACTATATGGAAATAACACGAAATATCTGAACCTATATTTTGAATATCAATTTTTTGTTCTTTTGATAAATAAAGAGGGCGTGGAGATATTCGGAAGGGGATTTTTTTCCCGGTATCAAACTCTTGCCTGCGGGCTGAATATATACTGTGGTTTCCAACGACTGCTTCGATCGCTTCTCTCATATATTCATGATATCTTAATCATGATTTAATTTTAAATGCTCTTCACTAATATGATGACCTAAATTTGCCGCTTTTGATCTAAGATCGCAAGCAATAATTTCATTATCAGGTTGGATGTGAATCTCAACTGGTTCGACTTTAATTCCCGCCGATTCAATTCCAGCTATTTTTGCTGGATTGTTTGTTAGTAATCTAACAGACTCTATCCCTATATGTTTTAACATTTCTCCAGCAACATCAAAATCACGAATTTCAGAAGGTAGGCCAGCGTCTCGATAAGCTCGATCAGTATCAATTCGCTCTCCAGTTTGCTGATCCACCCTTTGCAATATCTTTGTACCCCCCCCATCCCATTCGAACATTCCATTTAATTGATGCATTTTTCCTGAAATTCCGGTGCCCCTACCTTCTTGTTCTAGATAGATTAAAACACCTCGGCCTTCTTCGGAAATTAATTTCATTGCTTGATGCAATTCTTTTCGACATTCGCAGTTGACCGCATGATAGACTTCATTTGTACGACAGGCAGAATGAATTCTAGTTAAAACGTTTTTACCGTCACCTAATGAACCACTATCTATGTTACCGAAAACCAAAACTTCATGATGACTTCCTTCAGTTCGATCGCCAAAAGCATAGTATGTCCAGTCGCCAAATTCGGTAGGCAACGGTGCTCGACCTAATTCGACGACCAAAGGTAAACCCTCACTTCTTAAAATATCTTTATTACGTTGAATAGAATTCCACGGTTGTTTCCAACCAAAATTTCTTTGAGCAATTAGAAGTTCTGCTTCAGCTCTACTTGCAGGAATCGATTCTCTTAAAGCCATATTTATTAAATATAAATTGTGCTAAAATGTTATTTAGGTTGCTATTATATCAAAAAATATGAAGAAAATCAATTTATACAACTTTAAAAAAGACCGATACAGAAAGGCAAGGGGAGGATATTCGAGGTTTTTAAATCTATATTGTACTGGGTGTAAAAGTTTTCTTCTTTTATATCAAAAAGACGGCCCTGGGATTTTAAAAAGACTTTATATGGATAGAATATTTGCTCCAGTGGAACTAACAGATCTTCAAAAAAAAGATTATAAAGAAAATTTAGTTTGCAATCACTGTAAAAATATTATTGGCTTTTCAATTATTTATGAAAAAGAAAATAGAAAATCTTTTCATTTGAAGCAGGGTACTTTCACTAAAAAAGTCACTAAGAGGAAATAAAAACCTACTCTTTTTTTACTCCAAGACTTTGGGAAAATCTAAGTAAGTATCCACTCGGATCCATGATAAGAATTTCTCGATGACCATGAAACGTGTCATTTACTTTATACCAACTTTCCTTCACACCTCTTTTTAATGGATAATTATTTTTGGCAAGTAAATCAATAATTTTTTGTACATCTTTAGTTTCAATTTGAAAGTTGACCCCTCGACCATAAGGGTATTCTGGCTTACCGTTATGCCACTCTTCATCATCGTCTTCCTGTTGAATCATTAACTGGCTTCCTTGATACGAAAGAAAAGCAAATAGGGGATCTAATTGCTCATACTCAAGTTTAAAATCTAATATTTTTGTGTAAAAATTTAAACTTTTTTGAAAGTCTACGACGTATAACTCAGGTAGAATATTATTAAATCTCATATTTAAATAAATTATATCACTTATTTTAAACCAACCTCGAAACCTATACAATCCAAATCCTGCCACGCCAAGACAATACCCACACAACAACCAAACTGTCAACAAGACGATGACAAGAATTGGCTCATACAAAGAATGAAAGGCAAATGAATATTAAACCTCAACGAACCATTAACATATTTACGAAATTCCCACTTACCTTCTGGGGAAAAAACAGAGTCATAACTTTTGCCATATTTAATTAATTGTTCTAATTATCTAAATATAAAACTTCATAATATTTTTTTGAGTATTTCGGTAAAAAGTCCCAACCCTCATTTCGGTTAAATTCATTATACACCCAGTCATAATAGTAGTAACTTTTTTCACCATTCCAACCTAAAAGCCTTGTTTTTTTAAATCCCTCCCGATAAATATCACCAGTAGAATTAGCAATAAGAAAATGATCTAAACCAACGTCGGCGTTATATTCATCCAAGAAAAAAGCCACTTTCAAAAGATAATATTCCCGACCGGTAACTCCGATTGATTGAGAAAAAGAGAGCCAGGGAAGATTTCCGGAAGTCGCAATCCAAACTAAATTTTCTGCTTTATTTTCCCCATCTTCAAAATAATAAGCTGTAATTTCAACCCCAAAACCTAATCCGGTAGCAAGAGCATATTCATTTTTGAAATAAGAAAAAGAAACGGTAATCGGTCCTGAAATATTTGATGCGTAATAATCAGTTTCTACTAATTCCAAACCACCCAAATTAGAAATAACCAGTCCGTACACTTCATGAAAAGTTGAAGGAATACCAGGTAAATCAAATCCTTGTTTCTTTCTGAAAGAATAGTCCTGAGTAAAAAGAAGCCAGCCATTTAATTTTACAAAACTACCGGCTGTCTTCCAATCCTTCCTTTGCTGATCTGTAAGAGCAACCCACGACTCTTTAACCTTTGGTAAGTATGTTTTTCTTTTAAGTTGATATTTTGCCTGCCTTGAAAAATGAAAATTTCGGAAAGCCCAAACAGGATATATTGTATTATCAAAAAAAGCCAATACCCGGCCAAGAGCCGGACGAACGGAGCCTGGGATATTTAATATTGCCACTTTTGCCATAGCTTTATTTTACTATCCTTTACCTTTTACTGTCACCGACCAACCAAAAACCAAATTCCACCTATTGCGTGTCCAATTCTGGATATAGAACTTGCCCATCTAAACACTAACCAAACTGTCACCTAATAAATATACTGACTAAAGAATGAGACTATTTTAACTGTGAAATAATGAAGATAAAAAAAAGAAAACTATCAAACAAAAACCAAACCCCAGCCTGTCGAACTGTGAGACGTTTTTATTTCAGAATAAGGAAATAATGTTTTGATATTAGACCAAACAATGTCTGCTTCCGTTTCTCGATTATGAAAAAGAACATCATGAATCCCAACAATTCCTCCCACTTTCACAAAATCCCTGTATAAAAGCCAATCCCTCTCGCAAGCAAGACGGCTATGGTCACCATCAATGTACAAAAAATCTACTTTCCGATCACCTAAAATTTCCTTGACTTTATTGACCGTTTCTAAATTATTTGAATTCATATCCCAAAGATAATGATAGTTTGGCCTAACAATTTCAATTACCTCATCCGGCTTTTTCACTATATCAATACCGATTAAAATATCAGGCTGAAAAGCTTGACTCCAAATCTTCATTGTTCCGCCTTTATCCATCCCGATTTCTAAAATAACCTTTGGACTATAAAAACTTAGAATCTTGAGTAC
>PCTC01000042.1:0-147 GCA_002786595.1 Candidatus Roizmanbacteria bacterium CG22_combo_CG10-13_8_21_14_all_34_12
ATTCCGATTTTTGGTTTCATGGCTAAATTATACACTATAAGATAGTATTTTTCAATACAATCTTTACCCTGAAAATGTTTTGTCATCCCCTTGAAGAAGGGGATCCAGACGTTCTGGATTCCCGCCTCCGCGGGAATGACAGATTAT
>PCTC01000042.1:212-7247 GCA_002786595.1 Candidatus Roizmanbacteria bacterium CG22_combo_CG10-13_8_21_14_all_34_12
AGGATTGATAACTAAATCATAGCTTCCCACAAATTCAGTGAATTTGGTGGCGTAGCCTTCTTTAAACCTGGTAAATCCGGCCCAGTCGTTTGATTGATCATAATTTGGCCCGAGCGAGCCCCACATATCAAATTTTTCTGCCCCTAATTTTTTTCCCAATTTGATCGCCTCCCACATCAGCAAATTTGAAGCCATTAAATTCCTGTATTCAATCGATGTTCCTCCATAAGGATAATAGAGAGTATTCTTGAAATAAAAAAGTTCGTAAGAGGCTAGAGGAACATCATTATAAAAAGCAATCAAAATATGAGCAATATTTTTTTTCATGCTTTCCCAAACGATCTGGTGATATTTGGGTGTGTGGCCAAAATATTTTTGTCGTTTACAGGTATCAAAATATAATTTTGAAAATATTTTAAAACCTTCTTCTGTCGACATCTCCTTAACAATCACACTTTTTTTTTCAGCTAAGCGAATATTATAACGGGTTTTGGAATGAAATGATTTGAGGAGGTCGTCTTCTGATTTAGTTAGATCAAGTGTTTGGGTCCAAGTAGGAAATAGCGGGTGTTTAGATTTTAATAAATTGTTCAATTGTTTCATTGTTCCATTGTTGGATGACTTTAAAACATCTGATTCGATTTTAAAAAATATAATTTTATTTTTCTTACCATAATCATAAAGAAAATCAAAAACTTCTTTTGTTGGAAAAACAGAACGTGGGAGATAACCAATCTTATAAGCAGGGACTAGGGAATAGTGACTAGGGACTAGTGAATGCAATGTAAGTGTAAAAACACTTTTACCATCAGACAAACGCAAAACCTCGACACCGGTTTTTTTGCGCGCTTCGCCCCATTCCCAAGTTTGGAGAGGATGAAGAGCGAATTTGTTGTATTCTGACGGCGAAAAATCATCTGGGATTTTGTATAGGGTCTGACCCTCGGGGAGGGTCGGACCCTGTTTAATCACGTTCAGGGTTTCCTTTCCGCATTTTTCCCAGGAAAAATCTTTAATACGTTGTTTTCCCTTAGAAATCAATTCTTTTCTTAACTCATTATTATTATAAAGAGTTTTTAATTTTTCTAATAAATCATCAGAATTTTTTGGGTCGAAATACAAACTTGCGTCACCACCAATTTCTGGCAAGCTTGAAGTCATCGATAGAATTGTTGGGCAACCATAGTTCATTGCTTCAAGGACAGGAATGCCAAATCCTTCATAGAGCGATGGAAAAGTCAGACAAAAAGCATTTTTATAATACCAAATTAATTCTTCATCGGTTACATGGCCAGTGAATATAACTTTATTTTCCAAATCCATTGATTTCACTTTTTCGAATATACTTTGATATAACCAACCTTTTTTTCCAACGATTATCAGTTTAAAATCTTTGTTTGTTTGGATAAATTTGTTAAATGCTTCAACTAAAACATCGAGGTTTTTTCTCGGCTGAATTGTTCCCACAAAAAGAATAAAAGGATCTTTATTTTTTACTTTTGAATTTAAATTTTGACTTTTGTCTTTTGATTTTTGACTTAATTTCTCGTAACCATTATAAGTAATAGAAATTTTTCTTTCATCAACTCCATAGTTTTTAACTATATCTTTTTTTGTTGTCTTGGAAACAGCAATAATTTGCGCTGCATTTTTGATTGAAAACTTTGTCCAGTTTTTAAGTTGCCACAAATCTTTCTTTGTAAAATCATCTGGAAAATAAAGATAAGCTAAATCATGAATAGTCACGACTTGAGGCACTGGACAAAAAAGAGGTAAATAATGAGCCGGAGAAAAGTACACATCGATATTTTTATGAAAATATAATTCTATTGGCAGATAAATTTGTGACCAAAGAAAGTTACCCTTAACAACTTTATATTTGAAGAATTCGTTTTCATTAGGAAGATCAAGTAATGGCGAATTTTTAAGATAAACGATAAAGCTGGTTTCGTGATTGGCGACTTGTGAAAAATATCTGAGAATATTTAAGGCATAAACGGAGACCCCGACTTTTTCCTCTACATTAGCTTCATTTCCATCAACTCCGATTCTAATCATTAAGTTATTATAAACTTTTATAAACAGTTTCAAGATCTTTAGCTGTTTGACTCCATTGATATTTTTCTTTAACAAGTTTGTAAGCATTGTTTCTTATTTTTTCATAAATATTTTTATTTGATAATAATTGTTTTATTTTTGAGACAAACTCTTTCGGATTATTAGAAATAACTACATTTATATTATTAGTAACATCCAATCCTTCTATTCCCGTTACTGATGAAATAACTGGCATTCCGGAACCCATAGCCGCTAAAATTTTTAGTCTAGTTCCACCTGGTCCAAATATTGGGGCTATAAATAAAGAATTTTTTTTAAATAATTCTTTTACCTTATTAATGTCATCAGGCTCAATATTAACAATATTAATATTTTTATTTATTAAATTACCTAATTTTTTTGCATTTTGTCCAGCAATAACAACTTTAACCGAAGGTAACTCTTTAATCAGTTGCGGATATATTTTATTAATAATAAATTTGGCTGCTTCAACATTTTGTAACCAGAAAAAATTACCCTGAAAAAATATTGTTGGTGATTTTAAATCTTTTTTTCCTAATTTATCAATAATCATTTCGTCCCCTACACAGTTTGGAATAATTGATGTTTTTAATTTCGGTTCTTCATTTTTTATTAGTTTTTCGTCTGAAGAAGAAACTACAACAACAGCATTAGCTTTTTTCCAGTAAAATCTCTCCCAATATTTTAGTTTCATAATATCAATGTCAAAGTAGATAAAAAATCTAAGGTAAAAAGGCAGAGAATTAACAAAGTGTTTATAAACTTTATATTCAATTGTTTGCTCAACCAAAACGGTCGGCACCTTGGTCTCAGGGATATGAGGCATTACATAAAATGTTTCCGCATGGATAACGTCAAATTTTTCTTGATAAAGTAATTTATTAATAATTGTTTTTGCTTCATCTGAATAATTTCTGACGACAAGAAAAGGAGATGTTGAAAAGATAGTTTTAAAAATATTTTTGAATTGCCATGGGGAAGATGGTCTTTTACATAAATAAATTTTTTTACAATATTTTTTTAAGTAAGCTTCATATTTTTTTTCTTCATTATTTTTATATAAGGCCACTAGGGTAATTTCGTTATTTTGACTTAAATATTTGAGAAGATTATAAGTTCGTATTTGCCCACCAGACGAAGGAGGATAGGGGACATAAGGAGTGACCATCAAAATTTTCATAATTTAAAGAGAGTGAATTTCTCATTTTCAAAAACTATATCGAAATCTGGTTTCATAATATTGATCTCACCCTCACTTGATGTAATTAAATATTTGTATCCTAATTTTTTCAGATCAATTGGGTCCCGAAAAATTGATGGGGCACCGCGTCGATCGCTCAAGTAAAGCAAAGTGGTATCACCTGTGCGATCTGTGACAATTTTATCATCAGGTTCAGTTAAACTACTAATTATATTAGCTTCTTGAACTAACTCTTGTGAATATATATAATAATCGGCAACCTTGAAATATGAAAAATAAAAAGAAAAAACAAAAATAGAAAAAACTAAAATCGAAACAAAAATTTGATTGATAAAATCTTTTTTGTGTTCAAAAACAAAATTTCCACCAAGACCGATCATGATAGCAAAAACAGGCAATATTAAAGTTTGATAATATTCATGTTGGAGATTACCTCCCTGAAAAACAAATATATAAGCTAAAGCAGAAAAAACAAAACTGATTAGTAAATATTTTTTTTGTTTAATTATTATTCCTAAGACAAAAAATAAAGTCAGATATCCACCTAAAATTAAATTGTTGATTCTTTCGAAAAATATCCAACGAAAAAATGAAGGCCTAAATAAAATACTTTTCAGTCCCTGAGCAGTGTTTGCTGAAGTAAATAACCAGTCAGAATAAGGAATCCCTTCCGGAAAATTTTTTATATACATTCTCCAATAAACTAAGGGAATTAAAGTGATAATAAAATATAAATAAAAATCTAATTTTTTTATTAAATTTAATTTATATTTTCTATAAAAAAGAACAATAATTGGAAGTAAATAAAAAATTATTGTTGGTTTAATTAATAAGGCACAGGCAAAGAGGATGCTAGATGCTAGATGATAGATGATAGATTTAAACCCCTTTATTTTATATTCTGCGTTTAAGTAGAAAAAAAATATCGCAAGCATGGAAAAAGCCAAAGCAGTTGTCTCGGGTAAAATCACGCGTGAAAAAAATACAAAAAATGGAAAAATGGCATAGGTGAGTGAGCCAAATATAGCAGTTGTTCGACTACTTTCTTTTAGCGATAGATAATAGACTATGGAAATAATAATTAATGAAAAAATAATCGTTGTTAATCGGCCCCAAATTTCTATAGTAAAGACTGGAAAAGCTTTAAATAAAACAGCAATTATTGCGTTGTATATTGGAAACTCAACCATACGATATCCTTGCGGATTAATAATTCCCGATTGGACATTAGATAGGTCATCGTACACAGGATGAAATAAGTCAATACCGTTTTTGACGTAATTTCGTGCAACAGCAGCCGTATCGGACTGACGCCATGAATGAAGATCGGCCAGAGGTATATTAATTTTATATAGACGGAAGACGAAGGCAATTATTAAAACAAAAAAAAGAATGAAATAATCAAGCTTTTTCATATTTTAATCCATAGTATCCAATGTATAATCCTGCCAGTGTCCAGAAAGTGTAGGCTACTTTAGAAGCTTCGAAAGCATCAATATAAGAAGCGTTTATAAAAAGTGCAAAAAATCCAAAAATAAATCCATATCCAATCAATTTTTCGCTAAAAGAAAGCTTGTTAACACCAACCCAAATCGTTTTTAAAATTAAAAACAGAATATTTAAGAAAGCAATTGTTCCCAATAAACCTAACTCCCCTAACCATCTGAAATAATCACCATCAGTTGCTTCAGTCAGCGATGATGGACCGGTTCCCAAAAGTGGATTCTTCTTAAAAGCGTCAATTGCCCTTGGCCACTCAACTTGAAGTCGGGTAGCTAAAGAAATATCTGAAACAACCGTATTGACCGGTCTTAGATTAGCTGATAAGCTAGCCATATATTTTTTTTCTTCCACTAAAGTAGATATTTCCCCCGAAATAGTAGCCTCTCTTGTTCTTTCCAAGACAACTTGGTTTCTAAATGTATCTAAATTATCGCCTTTTGATTGATCTTTTAATTTGACATAAAAAGATCCGGCAGGAAGTTCTTTAGTTGTAATTGTTTGACCTATATAAACAGCACCGGTTCTGTCATCAATTAAAATTCTTCTTACTTGAAATGTTTTTAAAAATCTTTTGGTTATCTCACCTGTTGTGAACATGAGCCCGGCTGTTAAAATTAAAACAAAAATCAGAAATTTAAATTTTCGTGTAAATAGCAAAAAGGCTACTGTAGCAACAAAATAAGCAATAAAAGACGATCGAGATGAAGTATAAAGAAGAATCAATAAAGCTCCAATAAATAAATAAAGATAAAAACTTCTTACCTTAGCAAAATAAAAAGAAAGAATCATAGGAATAGCCAAAACAAGATATATTGCCAAATCGTAATGACCACCAAAGGTTGCTGAGATTCTTGCATCAGGAGTAAGATATAAAATATAGCCTTTCGCATATTCAGGATTCATTGTTTGAACGGCTGGAAAATTCAAAAATTTTTGTCCAAGGCTATACAAAATTACTATTAAAACAGAAATAAAAAAATAAGAAATAACCTGGAAGAAATCCTTTTTTGTTTTAATAACTGAGGAAGCGATAAAAAACATTATCATGTATTCTACCCGTCGTAATGAATGTAATAAGCCGAGGTGAGGCAACCTAATCAATTTTGTAATATAAGCATTCCAAAGAAATGAAGCAAAAATCGCGACCAAAAACACAAAAAATGGCAGGATAAATTTCTTATTTAGTAAAACTTTTTTCCTCAAAAGCTGAATTAAAAATATAAAAGCTAATATGGCCAGGTAAATATCATCAAATCGAACTGCGATATAAGTGTAGTCAACCATTTTAAGAGGAAGTTTAGGCCATAACGGAACAAAAAAAATAAAACCGATTAGTAAAATTTTAACCAAATTTTCGTCAAGTTGTTTAAACCAGTTTAAAAGCTTGCTCATAGGTTTTAATTAGATATCGGTCACCCTTAATTTTACCAATTAAATAAGCAATAAGGGCTTTAAATTTTAAAATGATACGAAGTAAAAATATATGAAAAATTGAGTAGTGTTTTTTATAGAAGAATAAAAAACCCTGAAAGACTTGAAGAATAGGGTAAGTTCTTCCGTTAGACGAAGCTGAACCCAAATGAATAATCTGTGATTTCGGATAAAAGTATGTATTTAGCCCTAATTTTTTGGCACGATATAGCAAATCAACTTCTTCCATGTACATAAAAATATTTTTATCAAAACCACCTAATCTTTCATAAATTTCTTTTTTTGTTAAAATACATGCCCCGGTTATCCAATCAACCCTTTTAAACTTATTCGGCGAAGATCTAGTCAAACCCCAATAATCGCCTTTGAGAAGAAGAGTTGCAAAGACAACCGGTAAAGTAAAAAATCGGCAGGCAGACGGTTGAGGGGTAAGATCCCGATTAAGAAGCTTAGCTCCTAAAAAATGAACCTGTTTCTCATTAGTAATGTAAAAATTAAAGAGCTTTTCTATTGCACGGTTTAAGACAATCACATCCGTGTTCAAAAGCAGGATATATTTTCCAGATGCTCTCTTAACTCCGAAATTATTTCCTCTGCCAAAGCCTAAATTAGTTCCTGTTTGGAAATAAATTACATGACTATTTTTATCTAGGGTTATTTTTTGAAGCGCTTGAGCCGAGCCATCAACAGAATTATTATCAACAACAATAATTTCATACTTTATTTTTGTATTTGTCAGTGATCTGTTTATTGATTCTATACAATCTTCAGTGATTTTTTTTGTATTGTAGGAAACGATAACAACAGATAAATCTACAGTT